>CAYTJC010000275.1:0-2403 GCA_964437875.1 uncultured Dysgonomonadaceae bacterium | reverse complement strand
GAGTAAAGAGAGTGCATTGCGTATGGAGGTGAAAAAAGCCAAAGACCAAATAGAGGAACTAGACAACGAACTGGAGAGCGAGATAGGCTCGTATGACAAGATGGTGGGGTTATGGACAGAGTTCGACTCAACATTGATACGAGTAAAAGATGTAAATCTTTCTAAGAAGAAAATTGCTGGTGTGCCCATATACGTGTTAGAAGGGGTTGAGTTTGAAACCAAACAGTTTAGCGTTTTCAATAGGCCCAAATGGTTTTTGGACGGAGTAAGTTTATTACAGCGTTTAGGAGAAATAGGAATAAAGCGTGATTTCTTTGAACTCAAACTTAGAAAGTTGGAGTATGCGAGAAAAAAGACAACTCAAAAAGTAAATCTTTTTGAGAAAGTGCAGATTCCAGGCTATGAAGATGCCATCTTAAAGATTAAGCGGTATCTCGAAGATGAGGAAAACCTCTCGAAGTCTTCACAGAAAATTATGCGTTCTAAAAAAGAGGCTAGAGCTCTAAAGGAGGATTCGATATGGTAAAAAAAATGCGAAAATTTTCTTTTTTGATCTATCATAACGATTATGATGTCTTTTTGCAAGATCTACGTAAGCTCGGACTCATTCATGTGGCTCAACAAGAGAAAGAGGTTGAGTACAACCAAGAGTTGGAAGATTACCTAAGTCAATTAAAAAAGCTGCAAGAGTCAAAGAAAATACTAGAGAAAACAATATCAGACGATAAGGGAGAAATACCCACAAATGCAGCAGATATAAATTTAGGATATCAAATACCTCGTAAGATAGAAGATATCCAAGAGCGTATTGCCACGATAGATCAGCAGTTGCAAGTAAGCTCAAAAGAACTGGAGAGCCTTGAACCCTGGGGCAATTTTGATTGGGAAATAATTAAGAATTTAAAGCAAGCAGGCTACAATATAGATTTCTTTTCCACTCAAAAGAGTGCATACAATGCTGAATGGGAAACTTTGTACAATGCTATATTGATAAATGAAGCTACTCGTTACTATTTTGTAACGGTTACAAAGCAAAACGATGTTGCTGAAGAGTTAGGTTTAGAGTCATTGCATCTCCCAGATGTTTCATACCACGATTTGTCAAATTTGATTGAATCTATCAAGACGAAGCGTGAGAAAGAAAAAGAGAATTTAAAAGCTCTTTCAGTAGATATTCCTTCAATTGATGCAGCAATAGCAGATGTGGAATCTAAGATATCATTGAAAAATGTTGTTTTAAACACCAATCGTGTTGCCGACGACAAGTTGATGATGATGCAAGGTTGGGCTCCCGATGAAAATGAGGCTAAAATTGTATCTTATCTTGAATCGAAAGATGCTTATTATGAAGTGGCTGATCCTAAACCAGAAGATGATGTTCCCATCAAGTTGAATAACAGCAAGTTTTTCAAGCTTTTTGAGCCTATCACTAAGCTATACATGTTGCCCAAGTACAATGAGTTGGATTTAACTCCTTACTTTGCGCCTTTCTTTATGCTATTCTTCGGCTTATCATTGGGAGATATAGGTTACGGTCTGTTCCTATTTGTAGGATCTACTGCCGCAAAGGTCTTTATGAAATCATCGTTGAGCGATTCTTTTAAATCTATCCTTTCATTGGTGCAAGTGCTGGGAGTTTCAGCGTTTTTTACTGGATTCCTCACAGGAGGTTTTTTTGGAATACAGTTATACGAACTAGATATACCTATTGCGCAAAAACTTGGAGATAGTTTATACTTCAACAACGATATGATGTTTGGCTTAGCTCTCATATTAGGTGTAGTTCAAGTTCTTTTCGGAATGATACTTAAAATGTATAACCGAATTATACAATTTGGTCTTGTACACGGTATATCAACCCTTGGGTGGATTGTATTGCTGGCAAGTATTATTTTCGCGGTGCTATTCCCAGCTATTTTACCAATGGGCGGTACACTTCATTTAATTATTTTAGGGCTTAGTGCAATAGCTATTTTCTTTGTCAATTCGCCAGGGAAGAATATATTCCTAAACTTTGGCTTAGGTTTTTGGGATTCATACAATATGGCCACTGGACTTTTGGGTGATATCCTATCATATGTTCGCCTTTTTGCTTTAGGTCTCTCAGGAGGTATTTTAGCAAACGTATTCACACAATTGGCAGTGGGTATGAGTCCAGACAATGCCATTGCAGGGCCAATAGTAACCATACTTATCTTTGTGATAGGTCATGGCATAAATATTTTTATGAACACATTGGGAGCAATTGTGCATCCTTTACGACTAACATTTGTAGAGTTTTTCAAGAACTCAGAATTTACTGGAGGCGGAACAAAATATCAACCATTTACTTAAAATATCAAATTTACAAAAATCAAATAAATTCAATCAATTATGGAATTAAATCTATTATTAGCTTATATG
>CAYTJC010000274.1:0-3199 GCA_964437875.1 uncultured Dysgonomonadaceae bacterium | reverse complement strand
AAAATAGAGTTTATTATTTTCAGAAACAAAGGATTTAGTATAAAGATTAGAAAAATAATTCAATATTCAAAGAAAGTTACTTGGCAAGCACATTACGTGTATATATTAACTCTTAGATGTTAATATATAGGGAGATAGGTGCTTTCTTTGAGTGGCTGTGTAATCTGAAAAAAACATTGTGTTTTAGATTAACATCTGCTTGAATATTATTGAGGTTCGATGTTCAAATCCATATAAATTGGGAAGTGGTCGCTAAATCCACCCATGTACCTTGGCCCTAAATAGGTTCGGTAGGGGCGAATACCTCCATATTTTTCATCTTTCTCTGTTAAGAAATCATCGTTGAAGATATGTGCTTCATTATTGTTGATGTTTACTCTTTTTTGTTCTATCAAAAGATTGCCACTTACAATAAATTGATCAAGCACTCCCCAGTTTCCTTGATACTTTAAAGTGCCAAAGTCTTTCTCTTTTATTCGGTGGAAAAACATATTGTAGAGCTCATGTGGGCTGAGATTGTAGTTTAGACTGCGGGCTTTCAATACTTTAAAGATGCTTTTATCATTGGGGTGGTCATTAAAGTCGCCCATGATTATGATGTTAGCATTTTGTCGCACAGCAAACAAACTGTCTGATTTGTCACGCAGAAGCTGCGCTGCATCTATGCGTCCCCCTTCCGATACTAATTGTCCTCCATAACGCGAAGGGAAATGGCAAACAAAAACATCCAGTGTGTCCCCCGATATAACTTGCCCAACAGCATGCAATATATTCCGGGTTGGGCGTGCATCTTTCTCATTCCGCACCAATTCATATTCATTTTTCTCAATCAATTTAAATTGATGTCGTTGATAAAGCAATGCCACATCAATACCGCGCAAGTCTGGCGAGTTTGTTACAAGGTATTCATACTGTTGAGCACGGATAGGAGAGCGTTTGGTGAGGTCAAAAACAACACTATCGTTTTCTATTTCGCATAATCCTACCAGTGCTGGCGATTGCATTTGGCCAACAGCAGTGATGACACGACCAATGTTGCGTTGCTTTTCCCAATATTTCCAATTGCTCCAGTTCATGAATCCCCCGGGGAGGTAGTCTTGGTCATTCTTCAGTGAGTCGTGCTTTGTGTCGAATAGGTTTTCGACATTGTAAAACATAACTCTGAAGTTGCTTTGAGCTAAAGTCTTTGAGTGCAACAATGAGAATAGGACAACGCAATAGGAAAGTGTAAAGATGAATTTATTTAGCATAGTAATGATTTATTAGGGTTTGGCTTATATAAAATTCTTTTCGTGTATCAACACAAAAAAAGGAAAACAATCTTTCGGCACTTATGCACAGACTGTTTTCCTTCTATTTTTTTTATTAAAGTTTAAAGTGACAGTTCAATTACTTCTCTGCTGGCATATTCTCTAACAGCTTCACAAAGAAATCCCACCACTTGGGAACAGAAGCAATTTCTGTTTTTTCGTCTGGCGAATGCGCATTGCGAATTGTAGGCCCAATAGAAATCATATCCAACTCGGGATATTTCTCAAGGAAGAGACCACACTCCAATCCAGCATGAATTACTTTTACTTCGGGGAACGTTTTGTAGAGATTCTTGTATTCATTCTTGGCTACTTCCAACACTACTGAATCTGGATTGGGTTTCCATCCAGGATATCCTTCGCTGTTCACCACTTTGGCTTTGGCTAATTTGAATACTGCCGAAACTGTGTTCACAACATCATGCTTGGCAGACTCTACTAAACTGCGCTGGCTGGTGCCTACTTCAATAATGTTGTTCTCGCGCATTTTTACTGATGCTAAGTTGGTAGATGTTTCCACCACACCCGGAATTTCGCAACTCATATCAATTACTCCGTGAGGACAAGCAGTTAGAGCCAATATAAGCTTTCTCACTTTCTTGGCACCTATCACTTTTTCGGGAGTATCTGTCGATTCAAGTGTGATATCAACATTGGCATCGGTATGTTTCAATTCTTCTTGCACATCGGCCAAGAGGTGATTGAGTTTTACACGTACTGTCTCTTTATGTTTGCTATATACACCAGCTATTGCATAAGCTTCACGAGCAATGGCATTATGAAGATTACCACCATCTATTTCCGATAGCATTAATTTGTAATCTTTGTCAATAAAATTGTGCAAGAAGCGGGTCAATATTTTGTTGGCATTACCCAATCCGTGGTCGATATCGCTACCCGAGTGTCCACCTTTCAGCCCCTTAACAGTTACTTTAAACCAAAAGTAGTTTTTAGGAGTGTCTTTGGGTTTGTAGTTGAAATAAGCTTTTGTGCCTCTACCACCCGCACAGCCAATGTATATTTCGCCCTCTTCTTCGGTGTCAAGATTGAGAAGGGTTTTGCCAGTCATAAAGTTTTGCTCTAATGCAAAAGCTCCTGTCAGTCCTGTTTCTTCGTCGATGGTGAACAAAGCCTCTATCTTACCATGAGCAATATCTTTAGATGCTAACACTGCCAATTGAGCTGCCACACCAATACCATTGTCGGCACCCAGCGTAGTCCCTTTGGCCTTTAACCACTCTCCATCTACGTAGGTTTTGATGGGGTCGTTGTCAAAATCGTGTTCCACACCTGTGTTTTTTTCACATACCATATCTACATGCGATTGCAGAATAATAGTAGGAACGTTTTCTTTACCCTTTGTGGCCTCTTTAGTAATTAACACATTGCCAGCTTTGTCTTGTTTCGATTCTAAGTTGTGTTTTTTTGCAAAATCGAGCAAAAAGGCTAAAATTTTCTCCTCTTTTTTTGAGGCTCGAGGTATTTGTGTTATATCATAAAAATAACTCCATAACTCGGTTGGTTTTAAATCTTTGATCGTCATACTTGTAAGGTTTTTATAATGTCTATAATTTAACTGTTCAGGATGATAATTGCTACATTTAATTTTGTCAACCATAGGGTCAATTAATTATTGTAGCACTCTTAAATGGTAATCTTATTCTGTAAATTTACGAGAAATAATTAGGAGCGCAAAGATTTTTGTATCTTTAAGATGATTTTTTGTCAAATAATTATCTAATTAAACTATCTTTGCCCCTCAAATAAAGAAAAAACTATGGTACAAACTATCATCATTTCAATAATTGTATTAGGTATAGCCATTATGCTTATGGGCGTTAGAGTTTTTTTTACTAAAAAAGGAACCTTCGTAAATACACATGTTAGTG
>CAYTJC010000273.1:0-3230 GCA_964437875.1 uncultured Dysgonomonadaceae bacterium | reverse complement strand
TTTTATTTTTTGTGATAAGAATTCAAAGATACTCTTCTATAATGAAATTTGAAAGGTTTTTATCGGTAATTATAATTTTTTAGACCACACGCTATATGCAATCATTATACTAATAAATGACAGGTCAACAAAAGCAAAACAGTTGTTCCTGAATAAAATTAAACAATTGCCTCTGTTCCTTGTTCCATATAAAGACATAACACATAAAAACAAAATATCTCATGACAACCATGACAACTTTATCCGATTTATTTAACAGTGAGTTCAAAAACCTATATGCCCTAGAAAAGGAGTGTGTAGAAATATTTGAAGCAGTGCAACAAGAAATTAAAGACCAAGACCTACTGCAGATAGCAGTGGAACTTGCCAAAGATTCTGGAAAGCAACTTAATTTGTTGCAAGAAGCCTTGCGAGACAAAGAGATAAATCCAGGTAACACCACAGACTCTGTGGCGCAAGAGATGATAGAGAATTTGAAAGAGATATCGTCGCTCAAGATACCACAAGACGTGAAAGATGAAGGTATCCTTGGATCATTCAACAGATTGAACTATTACAGAATGGCATGTTACGAGAACACATACGAATTGGCAAAGAAATTGAAGTATGATGACTTGAAAGACCTGTTTTATTACGAAGTGTAAATGCTGACACCGAATTATATAATTGAAGAGACACCTAATAATGGTGTCTTTTTTATTTTGTCAAAGGCTACCATTGAGCTTGTCGAAATAAGTAAAACCCAAAAACCTCAATTGCACTACACAAAAAGCATCTACCTTCTGCCTCAAGTGTTTTATCTATTGATATGAAAGTTTCAACCATCCATTATTACTATTACTAAATTGGTAATTATTCAAAGCATCCTACCCACCAACCTCTTCCGAAGTTTCCAGTCCAGTATTTTCATCCAAATACAAATGTTTCACCACTGTTATCACAATCACCAACATTGGCACAGCCAACACAATTCCCCAACCTCCTGTGAGTGTTCCCATCAATACTTGAAAAAGTATTAGCAAAGCTGGTGGTATATTTAATAGTTTTTTCTGTACATTGGGTGTTATCAGATTGCTTTCTATTATTTGAACTGTTAGGTAGGTTCCAGCAACTAAAAGGGCTTGGGTAGGTCCAGTCAACAAAGCTACTAATACAGCAGGAATCATGGCGATAATGGGTCCAAAGTTGGGAATTACATTCAGTAATCCGGCCGAAATGGCCAAAATCAACCACATGTCAACACCTAAAATTAACAAACCAGTGGCAGTTAAAGTAAAAACCACCGTACCCGATATGATAGCTCCTTTGATCCATTTCTGCAAGTTGAAACCAATATCTTCAAACAGATGCTTAGCTTTTGCTTTCCCTCTGCGAGGAACCAAATTCACTGATCCATTAATATAATCAAAAGGGGAAATAGAAAGAAACATGGCAAGAAATATTACTATGTATAAATCTCCAAAAACGCCAAAGGAAGATTTAAAAAAACCTTGCAAAAATGGCAGTACTTTCTTCTGATTTTCTATATCAGTAATATAATCAGATATTTTTTGTCCTAAATCACTCTTTTGTAAATAGCTTTGCGCATTATCTATCATCACTGGAACAGCTTCTTGCATTTCTTTGTACTGTACTTGAGCCTCAGCTCCTACAAGCCAAAAAAACAAACCTACAATTACGACAACTAATAAGATAGTGATGGTTAGCGCCACACCATCTTTCAATCCGGTCCAGTTTTTGATTTTATTTGAAACGGCTCCAAAGAATAAGGCTATAAGTGAAGCTGCTAATAGTAATAAAAAAGCATTGAATGTTTTGTAAATTATAAGTGTCAGAATAATTACAAAGGCCGATATGCCAACTGTAATCCACACTTTATTTGCAAAGGATGAAGATGGGTGTAACTGTTCTTTTTTTTCCATAGTTTGTTGAAGGGTTTAATTAGATATTAGAACAATTTGATTTAAGATATTGTTTTCGTAGAGATACGCAACTTGAGCATCTTGTTGAACATACAGATAACTTTCTTTCAACATTCCCACCACTTATTTTTTAGTTTATTGCTAACCTAATCTTGATATAAGAAGTTTTTTATGTAAGTTTGCTTTACATAAACAGGGTGACGCTAATTACTCGAAAAAGTTGTAGATTAATAAGAAATGGAAGCTGTAAAAATATATCAAGATGTTTATTCAGAAGAGGGAAACGTAAGTTTTGGGATTTTCAAAATGGAAGATATTTATGTCGAACAAAACGGAGAACCTGACGAACCACACAGACATAGCTACTATACAGTTTTGATTGTTAAGCAAGCAGAGGGAGTGCACAAAATAGATTTCAACACTTACGAATTTTCAAGCAAACAAGTGTTCTTTGTAGCACCTGGGCAAGTGCACCAAGTTGTAACAACCGAAAAACCTATTGGCTTTGCAATGACTTTTTCCACTCAGTTTTTAGTGGAAAACTCTATTCCAATATCGTTTATAGATAGTTTGAACCTATTTCAAAACTATGGGCAAAGCCCACCCATATCGCCAAACAATCAACAATTTGATGCCATCGAAAACTACACCAATCAAATTTTCGAACTAAACAACAGCGATGCAAATATGAAATGTTTGTCTATCAGTGCATTTTTAAAGCTTTTGCTTATAGAGTGCAACAATGTTTGTTGTATCAATCCCATTGAAATGGATGTAGATACTACGGGCGACAATCTCATTAGGTCTTTTAGAAAAGCAGTTGAGAAAGATTATAAGAAAGAACACTCTACCACCTACTATGCCAATAGGCTCTATATTTCGCCCGACCATCTTAACCGAACATTTAAAGCAAAAACTGGTAAAACAGCAAAAGAATATATTCAATCAAGAATAATAACTGAAGCCAAAAGATTGCTTTACTTTGCCGATATAACAAACAAAGAAATTGCTTACGAGTTAGGCTTTAATGAGCCTGCCAACTTTAGTGCATTCTTCAAAAAACACACACAATTATCACCCTCACACTTCAAGAAAAACGAGATTCAACAATGAATATCGGATTTTCATACGTTTACTCCCTTTTTTCATATTCCCCACTTCTCTTAATGACCCTATCTTTGCACTCTACTTTTTAAGCAAAGAATATGATCCGTCGAAAATTCATTACATACATACTCATTGCTGGAGTTATAAACCTGAGTTCGATTAATATTTAGGTTAAAATTCACATGAAAATAATTGTAATAT
>CAYTJC010000272.1:0-3249 GCA_964437875.1 uncultured Dysgonomonadaceae bacterium | reverse complement strand
GTATAATGTCATAGAAGTCATCATAACCATGAACAAAACAGCTACAGAACTACTTACTTTACGATAAAGACCAAAGAGAATGAAAACACCCAGCAAAAACTCAATGATTATCAAAACTACAGCAGAAGCAAGAGCCAATGGAATAAACTCTGTGAGATGAAAAGAAATTAGATAGTCCTCTATTTTGTAGGCAAACCCAATTGGGTCAACAGCTTTAACAAACCCAGAGAATATGAAAGTTATGCCAAATAAAACTCGAGCAATTACTAATAAATTTTTAAAAAGCTTTCCTTTTTTTCTCATAGGTATTATTCTTCTCCGAAGTGCAATTTTATTAATCCGAAAAGAGCATAGTTAATCATATCTTGATAGTTTGCACCAATTCCTTCAGAGACTAAAGTCTTTCCCTCGTTACTTTCAATTTGTTTGGTTCTATGAATTTTCATTAAAATCAAATCTGTATAAGAACTTATCCGCATAGAACGCCAAGCCTCATCATAATCATGGTTTTTTGCATACATCAACTCTTTTGTCATTGAAATATGCTTATCGTAAAGCTCAAGTGCAGACTCCACAGACATATCTACAGCCTCTGAGAAACCAAGCTCTAACTGAATCAAACCAATTACTCCGTAATTTACAATAGCAATAAACTCTGGGAAAATACCCTCATCTACTTTACTTTCTTTTTTCACCTCCAAAGAACGTATTCTGTTTGCCTTGATATATATCTGATCGGTAACAGACTCCTGTCGAAGTATGCGCCACGCAGTTCCATAATCTTTCAGCTTCTCATGAAAAAGTTTTCTGCAAATCGAAATTACTTCGTCGAACTGACTTTTAGTAGCATCCATTTTTTACTCAAATATAAAGTTCTTACTCTTGTTGATGATAACGCACAAAGGTAGATAAAAAAAGAAAAAGGTGCAAAAGTATTAATTTTGCACCTTAATTATATATTTTACAAATTACGTAATCTTATGATACTCGTAAAGTTTTGCCTATACTGAGTGTAGAACTTGTAGTTATATTATTGAGAGAACATAGCGTCTTTACAGATACACCATGTCTTTTGGCTATTGCTCCAAGTGTATCGCCACTTCTCACTTTGTAATGTTTCACCTCGGCAGTATCAGCATCACCAGCTTCAGCTTTAGAGGTATCTGGAGAATGAAGAAGTAAACTCCTACCAATTCTTAATGTTGTGCGGGTAGATATATTATTGAGGGCACATATTTGATCTACTGTAACTCCATTTCTTCTAGCTATAGTTTCAAGCGTATCACCACTTTTTATTTTATATGGAGTCACACTGCCCGAAACAAATTTATTATTACTAGCATTTGATATAGAAGAGCGAACTGGATATTTTCTTTTTATTACTCTACTACTTAGTGTAGTTTTCTTGTAACTATCGTTAGAAACCAAATAAGTGTCGCGATGACAAACTTGGTTGTCAAAATCAATAATAAAATTAGGATCAATTGGTTTGCCTAAAAAACGAGTTTCTAAATGTAAGTGTGATCCAAAAGAACGACCTGTATTACCAGCTAATCCAATTGGATCTCCCGACATAACAAAATCATTTTCTGTAACCAGAAACTTAGACAAATGTCCATAAACAGTTTCCAAACCATTTATATGTCTAATCACTACATAATAGCCATACCCTCTCCTTTCATATTGTTTAACACGTATTTTTCCATCAAATGCAGCATAAATTGTGTCGCCAGTTTGCGCTTTTATATCTACACCATAATGATAACGGCTTCCACCTCTACGCCCAAAATTGGAGGTTACATGACCAGTTGTTGGCATTGTAAAGTTGCTTAAGTCAATTTCAAATTCAGAGGGAATATCAATTTTTGATCCATAAACATTCAATCGATTATTCTCCCAAACACCACCATACAACTCCTCAGAAGGAATTGCATCCATATCAATAGCTTCACGTTCGTTGATGGCTTCGTCTAAAATAGATATGTCCATTTTCAATTTAAAACCATCTGCAAATAAATTTTCGTCGTTTAATCCATGAGTCTGCTTGTATATTAACTTAGCTCTTGAATTATCGGGTTGGTCTATAGTTCCACTCCCTTGGGAAAATGCTGTTGTTGAAAAAACCAAGCAACCTGTAAGTGCAAACAGCTTAATTCCCGATACTAGTTTTTGAAACGTCATAAGTTTTCTTGATAGTTAAGTTTTACTTTTCTATTTTTGATTCAAAACATTTAATATTCATCATTTGAATACAAATGCGTTAGAAGAAGAGGCTTATAATCGAATAGCTCCTCTTCTTTAAAAAAACGAGATAACTCTATAATTGAATTATCTAATGTATCAGAAGCATGAACAATATTTTCTTGAAGACTCATACTGTAATCTCCTCTGATAGTTCCCGATGCAGCCTTTCGGCTATTGGTTGACCCACTCATGTTACGAACTACCTCAACGGCATCCAGTCCCTTTAACGCGAGCACAAATACAGGTGTAACTTGCATTGAATCTTTGATGCGCTTGAAGAAAGGTTTATCTAGTAAATGAGCATAATGAATTTCAATCATTTTATCACTCAGAGTCATCATTTTAAAACCAACTATTTGAAGGCCTTTTTTTTCAAAACGAGAAATAACCTCCCCAACAAGACAACGCTGAATTGCGGAAGGCTTAATAATAACTAAGGTTTTCTGCATGAGTTATTGAAAAAATATGATGAAATGTGACTTTATTACTGATTATTTTCATTAATCAGTTCAAAGTAAACTTTTTCATCTTATATCTCCAAATTTTGAACAGTATAATTTCATCACTATCAAGCGTCTTTATTACCACAAACCAGCACAACAAGTATATATAACTCACTACTAGCGCTATACAAATAAAGATGTTATAAAACATACTTTCCCATTTTTAGCATATACATTCATCATTTAGCATTATTTAAAAACTTAAAAACAGTTCACTTGTCAAAATCTACCACAGCAAATAAATTCGCTAACAATCAGGAGTTAGACATCACCTTGATTATTGCAAAATTTAATATCAGCCCTTTTAAATGTATCTTCATTAGTAACTCCATATGCATGTCGAACTAAAAGAAACATATATAATCCAATTATTTCCTGAATCTAATAGAATAGAAAAAGAGTGCTCAGCAAAAGTGGCAAGTTGCTATTAATGAGTATCAGATAACTCATTATAAAATTGATAATTGATATGGTCTGCTTATTTGTGAAATAAATCATTTTC
>CAYTJC010000271.1:0-3252 GCA_964437875.1 uncultured Dysgonomonadaceae bacterium | reverse complement strand
GCAATCAAAATCTCGGGTGCACGACCAGCAATGGAGGCACTGCCATGATGTTCGGCTAACCATATTCTTTTGAAACCCAATTTTTCGATATGTTGAGCAACTTCTATGTTATTCATTAAAGTCTGATGCCTGGTTTGCCCAGGGATTACAGTTGATAAATCTACAAGTGATAATTTCATATTCTAATTCTTATTTTATGCCAAATGCAAATATCTTAGTGTTTGTTTGATTCACAGAGTGGGCTGTTCTATTTACTAAGTTCTAAATTGAAAAAGATTTACACCAATTGGCTACAGGCAATTATTCCCCTTCTCCATTAATGGTTCCCATTATATCCCGGTAAGTTGTTCAATCAAAAGATACGTTTAATTGTGTTTCTACATCAATGTCAGTTTAGGGCATTTGGAAATCATAATAGAGGTTGTTAGTGTATAACTTGTTTAGGTGAGTGCTTTTGTACACTACACAAGCCAAAAACTGTTGGATGAAATGGATTCGCACCCTACAGAAGAGTACACTTGTTCAATTTATGGGTTTCCGTAGCCTAAGACCTCCAGCCTACTCTGATGGATGTTTGAGTGGCCTGCAAAGGCGCAGTAAATTGGCCTGAGCTTGTAGCAGGTACTCTGCTGTAAGCAAAACTGCTTTCTATGGCAGATGACTTATGTCTTCTATGGTTTCCCTCTTCTATACTGTTTTGTCCATTCAATTTGTTCGCCCAATCTTTCAGCTTCTCGCAAAGCAAAATAGGGATTGCGCAACATCTCTCTTCCTAAGAAAATCAAATCTGCTTTGCCCTCTTGTAATATCTCTTCAGCTTGCTCTCCATTTGTAATTAAACCTACGGCTCCTGTGGCAATATTTGCTTCTTTTTTTACTTGTGCTGCAAAGGGCACTTGATAGTTTTTCTCTATCACTATCTCTTGATCTCTCACAACTGCGCCCGATGAGCAGTCAATCAAGTCTGCACCAATTTCTTTCAAGAGTTTTACTACTTCCACAGATTCGTTTATTGTATGTCCGCCTTCTGCCCATTCATCTGCCGATATTCTTACAAAAAGGGGCATTTCATCGGGAATTACTTTGTGTATAGCTTGTGTAACTTCCATCAGTAGTCGTACACGGTTTTCAAAACTGCCACCATATTCATCGGTGCGTTTATTGGTAAGTGGCGACAAAAACTGATTGAGCAAATAGCCATGTGCTGCATGAATTTCGATGGTGTCGAATCCTGCTTCTATTGAACGTTTTGCTGCAGTTGCAAAAGCTTGAATTACTGTTTGTATTTCCTCTATTGTGAGTTTCTTTGGCAGATTCTCATCTTCATTGAAAGGAATAGGAGAGGGGGCTACTGTTTGCCAACCTCTATTGGCAGCATCCACTTGATATCTTCCATCCCATGGTGGTGCTGTGCTTGCTTTACGGCCAGCATGGGCCAACTGTATGCCCGATTTAGCACCTTGCTCACGAATGAAAGTTGTGATGCGTTGCAAGGGTTCAATGTGTTCATCTTTCCAAATACCCAAGTCATCGGGCGATATTCTCCCTTCGGGCAAAATAGCCGCAGCTTCTGTGAAAATAAGTCCGGCACCGCCAACAGCACGCGAACCCAGATGGACTAAGTGCCAATCGTTGGCCATGCCATCTTTGCTTCTGTATTGACACATGGGCGAAACAACTATTCTATTGGGTAGGGTTAACCCTTTTAATTGAAATGGAGAGTATAATATTGATTTAGACATATATTGTGGGGAGTGTTTGTTTTGTAATAATAAAAAGGCGCACCAAAATGAGCCAATCTCGGTGCGCCTTTTTGGGTGTTATTGTAAAAGTTCTTCGGCAGAACGTTTTATAGATATTAATAGCTCATTTCAATAATTTTCTCTACATCATCGGGGTTCAAAGTTTGATGCTCGCCAAGTTTCGTCCATCTACGTTTTGTAAAAAGTTTAGCTACCTGCTCGGCTGTTCCTTCATAATCGTTGGTATATTCAGATAGTTTTGTTTTTATATCCAATGAATTGAAAAACGCTTCTGTTTTAATAATTGCTCTTTTCGCCTTTTCTTCTTCAGTACCTTCTGATACGTTCCATACACGTTCGGCATATTGAGCCAACTTGGCTTTTTTCGATTCAAAATTGTAGTTATAGTGGCTGGGTATCAATATGGCCAACGTGCGAGCATGGTCAATTCCGAACAATGCCGTTAGTTCATGCCCCATTATATGTACTGCCCAATCTTCGGGCACACCTTTGTTGATTAATCCATTGAGTGCCATGGTGCAACTCCACATGAAGTTGGACGCTGCAACGTAGTTGCTTGGATCTTCCAATATGGTGGGAGCCACTTCAATTAATGTTTTAAGAATGCTCTCGGCAAATCTATCTTGCAGAAGACCGCCCATGGGGTAGGTCATATATTGCTCCAACACATGTGTGAAAGCATCTGTAATTCCGTTAGCTAATTGTCGTTGAGGTATTGATTTCACAACCTCAGGGTCAAGTACTGAAAATACAGGGTATAAGGTCGGTCCACCCGATGCTAGTTTTTCTTTAGTCTCTTCGCGGGTGATAACAAAACCCGAATTCATTTCAGACCCAGTTGCGGGTAAAGTTAATACTGTACCAAAAGGCATGGCCTTTTTCACAGCTCTACCCTTGGTCAGTAAATCCCATGGATTGTCACCTTCGAAGAAAGCAGCAGCTGATAGAAACTTTGTGCCATCAATTACGGAACCACCACCAACAGCTAACAAAAAATCTATCTTCTCTTTCTTGATTACTTGCAGGGCTTCCATCAATACACTGTATTCAGGGTTGGGAGGTATACCTCCGAACTCTACTACTTTGTGTTTGGACAAAGCATTCGTAACTTGATCGTAAATGCCGTTTTTTTTCATGCTTCCACCACCGTAAAGTAAAAGAACGTTGGCGTCTTTCGGAACTTCTTGTGAGAGTTTCTCTATTTGTCCCTTACCGAAAAGTATTTTAGTTGGATTCTTAAATTCGAAGTTATTCATTGTTTTGTTTTTTTGGATTATACTTTTACAATCATTTTACCTGTGTTTTTACCGGTGAAAAGGCCGATAAAGGCTTGCGGGATGGAATCAAATCCTTCTAAAACAGTTTCTTCATAAGTCAACTTCCCCTCTTGTAGCCATTGTCCCAATTGTTGTGCGCCTTCGGCAAACTTATCTGAGAAATCGCTCACAATAAATCCTTGCATAAGTGCACTTTTCTTGATGAGTAGCCC
>CAYTJC010000270.1:0-3262 GCA_964437875.1 uncultured Dysgonomonadaceae bacterium | reverse complement strand
TGGGTGCCATTGGGTGGCTACTGCAAGATATCGGGCATGATTGATGAATCTATGGACAGAGAGCAAATGAAATTGCCTCCTAAGCCCTGGGAGTTTCGCTCCAAACCTGCTTGGAAACGTTTGTTGGTGATGACAGGTGGGGTTATATTTAATTTAATTCTTGCATTCTTTATTTATTCAATGATTATATTCACTTGGGGCGATAGCTATGTTGCTCTTAAAGATGTGAGTATGGGAATGGAGTATAGCCAAACAGCCAAAGATGTTGGTTTTAAAGATGGTGATATCATACTTTATGCAGATGGTAAAGAGGTGATAGACCGTTTTGATTTGGTAGATAATTTTGCGAGTCAAGTAGTAGAAGCTGAAAAAGTAACTGTTTTACGTAACGGTGAGGAAGTTGAAGTTGCTATGCCTTCCAATTTTGTGCAGAAATTGATGGAAGAGAAGCAGGGCTTTGCAGGATATCGGGTAGCTACTGTTGTTCAAGATGTGGAGCAAGGAGGCGAGGCAGATAAAACAGGGCTTGTGGCTGGCGATAGCTTAGTGGCTATTAATGGAGTAAGCGTTCCTACCTTTGTCGATTTCAGAACCGAACTCGAAAAATATAGGAACGATAGGATACCTATTGATTTCTATAGAAATGGAACATTAAATTCACTTCCTGTAAAAGTGAGTGAAACAGGTACTATTGGAATTGCTGTAAAAAATCTTATCCCTACATCTAAAGATAGATATTCATTTTTTGGATCTTTTCCTCAAGGAGTTAAGTTTGGATTACGTACACTAAAAGGATATATTGTTCAGTTCAAGTATGTGTTTACCCCCGAAGGGGCATCTTCGCTGGGAGGCTTTGGAGCCATTGGCAATTTCTTTCCAGCTGTGTGGGATTGGTATGCTTTTTGGAAAATGACTGCATTCTTATCTGTTATTTTAGCCTTTATGAATATTTTGCCCATACCAGCACTTGATGGCGGACACGTAATGTTTTTGTTGTATGAGGTGGTCACGCGCAGAAAACCAAATGAGAAATTTATGGAGTATGCTCAGGTTGTTGGTATGATTTTCTTGTTTGGGCTGCTTATTTATGTTAATGCAAACGATTTATTTAAAGCTATCTTTAAGTAAGTCTTCAATGTAATATTTATTTATGCAAGTATCAGAGTTAATTCGGAATAATCAAGGAAGAACAGCTTTTTCATTCGAATTGCTTCCTCCACTCAAAGGAAATAGCATTCAGCAAGTGTTCAATGTAATTGATCGTCTTAAAGAGTTCGACCCTAAGTATATAAATATAACCACACATCATAGCGAAAATGTTTTTGAGAAATGCAAGGATGGAATTCTGAAGAAGAGAAATATTCGGAAACGTCCTGGTTCGGTAGCCATTGCTGCCGCAATCCAAAATAGATATGGTATAACTGCAGTTCCACATATCATAAGCAAAGGCTTTACCAAAGAGGAAACAGAATATGCATTATTAGATCTTTCTTTTCTTGGTGTACATGATTTATTGCTTCTTAGAGGAGACACCTCAAAACTTGATAAAGAACAACTTGCTATGAATAGTCACGATAATGCAACGGGTTTACAGACTCAAGTAAATAACTTCAACAAAGGAATAGATTTTGATGGTGCACCTTTCTCTGCACCAGAAAACCCTTTTTCATACGGAATGGCGTGTTACCCAGAAATGCATGCAGAGTCTCCAAATATGGAGTCTGAGCTTTTTTATTTAAAAAAGAAGGTTGAGAATGGTGCTGATTATTTGGTAACACAAATGTTTTTTGATAACGAGAAATATTTTAGCTTTGTTGAATTGTGCAGAAAAGAAGGTGTAGAGGTGCCAATAATACCAGGTATAAAACCCATAAATCTGAAAAATCAATTAACTATACTTCCAAAGATTTTTCAATCTGATATTCCAGATGCTTTGGCCATTGAGTTGCAGAAATGCAAGAATGACGAAGATGCTAAAGTGGTTGGTGCTGAATGGTGCATTGAGCAGTGTAAAGAGTTGATAGCACACAAAGTACCCAGCATTCATTTCTACTCATACATGGCATCAGATATAGTTTATAAGGTAGCTAAAGCTATATATTAGATTTCTCAAATAGGCGAGAGATTAACGTTGCTTCATAAAAAATGTAATTGTATGTATTTTAAAGACATAATTGGGCTTGCAGATGTGAAAAAACACCTTGTTGAATCAGTTCAAAAAGGGTATGTGCCTCATGCACGTATGATTTATGGAGCAGAGGGCATTGGCAAGTTGCCATTGGCTATTGCTTATGCTCGTTATCTCAATTGTGTCAATCCTACAGATACAGATGCATGTGGTATGTGCAGCTCTTGTTCTAAATTTGATAAACTGGCTCATCCCGATCTTCATTTTGCATTTCCTATGGTTCAGAAAAGAGCTGAGAAGCTAGTGGTTTGCGATGACTATTTGCCTAAATGGCGTTCTTTTTTAGCCGAAAATACCTATTTTAGTCTAAACAAGTGGTTACTATATATTAATGCTAAGAATGCACAGGGTCTTATATATGCACAGGAAAGTGAAGAGATAATTAGAAAACTGAGCTTGAAAGTTTATGAAGCCAAATACAAAATAATGATTGTTTGGTTGCCAGAAAAGATGAACTTAGAGTGTGCAAACAAATTGCTGAAAATGATTGAAGAGCCACCTGCTCATACTATCTTCTTGCTCATATCAGAAGATTTAGATAAAGTTATTCCTACCATTAAGTCACGCTGTCAACCAATTTACATCAGGCCCATTGAGCATATCGATATGATTGCGGCTATCCAAAACAACTACAACTTATCTTTGGGTGATGCACAATCTATTGCACACATTGCAAATGGTAGTTATTTTAGTGCAACTGAGCTTATTGAATCTAATGAAGAGTCACAGTTACTTTTAAATCTTTTCAATAGAATGATGAGTTCTTGCTTTTCAAAAAAAATAAGTCAGATTAAAGAAGCTGCAGATGAGTTATCTAAAATAGGAAGAGAAGCTCAAAAAAGCTTTTTGATATATTCGCTCAGAATGTTTAGAGAATATTTTGTAAGTAACTTAAATGTGGCAGAATTAGTATATCTCAATAGAAATGAAAAGCAATTAGGACAACAATATTTTAGAGCTATAAATGAGGATAATATCGAAATTCTTGCTCATGAATTTTCTTTGGCACACAAACAAATTGAGCAAAATGGGAATGCTAAAATTATTTTTTTAGATTTATGTTTGAAGTTAACC
>CAYTJC010000269.1:0-3266 GCA_964437875.1 uncultured Dysgonomonadaceae bacterium | reverse complement strand
GCGGTAGCAGTAAAGGATTGGGTAGAGCATGTGCTATTTCTCTTGCAAAAGAGGGAACCAATATTGTATTGTGTGCCAGAAATGAAGAGGCACTGCAGGAAACCCGCAGGAAGATTGAAGGATATGGTGTTGAGGTTCTTGCTTTGAGAGTGGATATGACTTTGGAGGAAGATAACGATCGAATTGTGAAAGAGACAATAGATAGGTTTGGTAGAGTTGATATTCTTGTCAATAATTCTGGAGGTCCTTCACCTGGCACGTTTCGCGATTTTGAGATAGAGGACTTTGACCAAGCTTACGAGAGTGTTTTGCGTTACAACATCAATATGATAAAGTTGTGTCTTCCTTACATGGAAGAGAAACAATGGGGGCGCATCATTAATATCACTTCTATGGCTGTAAAAGAGCCGAGTGAAAAGTTGGTTTTATCCAATATATTCAGAACAGCTGTAGTTAGTTTCGCAAAAACAATCAGCAAAGATATTATGGGGAAAGGTGTAACCATCAACAATATTTGCCCTGGCTATTTCAGAACAGAAAGAATTACGGAATTGATGGAGAAGGAGGCGGGCGATGCCAATGTTTCTCCACGGGAATACGAACAAGAGGTGATGGCGGGATTCCCTCACAAACGATTTATGAGTCCCGATGAATTGGGCGATATGGTTGCATATTTATGTTCTCCACAAGCACGCTCTATTACGGGAACCACCATTCAGATTGATGGTGGGGTGAATAGCGGATTGTTATAGTTTATGAAAAACTTGAAAGAAGATAGCTGATGATTTAGCTATCTTTTTTCTTCAAAAAAGTTTTTCATCAATTCGCCACACTCTTCTGCCAAAATTCCATACACAACTTCTGTTTTAGGGTGCAATACTTTTGTTGAATAGCGCGTATAGCCTCTTTTGGGATCTGTTGCACCATACACCACGCGTTGCAATTGTGCCCATCCGAGTGCGCCAGCACACATGGGGCAGGGCTCTATTGTTACATAAAGTGTGCATTCGTCCAAATATTTTCCTCCAAGTACATTTGCAGCAGCAGTTATTGCTTGCATCTCTGCGTGAGCTGTCACATCATTGAGGGTTTCGGTGAGGTTGTGGGCTCGGGCAATTATTCTGTCGTTGCACACAACTACTGCGCCAATGGGGACTTCGTCTTTCTCGAAAGCGAGTTTTGCTTCGGAGAGGGCTTGTTTCATGAAATAGGTGTCGTTGAGCATAGTGGTAGGGTTGTTTTAGTTTCTCGTTTTAATTTTTTTATAACTTTTTCGCTAATTTATTTCTCGCAAAGACGCAAAGACGCTAAGGGCTGGCTGATGATTATTTTTAGTTATTCTGTCTTTTGGTCCTCTTTGTTATTTCGCTTGGTATTTTCTTGTTAGACTATAAACTGAATCCAAAATATTTATAGTTCCTTGCAAATATACTCTCTTTGCGTCTCTGTGTCTTTGCGAGCCATTTCTCTTTATGCTTTTGCGTGAAACTACTTTGCAAGCCTCTCGCTTTACCTCCGCATCTCATTTTCATTAAATAGAGTAGGATAGTCTTGCTCTAATATTTTAAGAACATGCCCAATCATCAGCTGTCTAAACCAACGCGAACGATTTGTAATTTTATACTTTTTGAGATAAAGATCAATTAATGCATACTCTTCTTCGCTCATTAAGCAGTCAACTTTTTTAGTTCGGAGTTTTCTACTGCAAGTTGCGTTTTGTTTATTTTCTTTCTTCATTGTTGTTTTCAATCACGCCCTTTTTAAATGGACAATCAGACAGAATTGCAGGTAATCTAATGTGAAAAACATTTAGAAACCTATCCGCTTACAAAAAAACGAAAAATATTTGCTTAAATAAAGTATTCTTGCGTATAATTTGTATTTTTACGTATTGAGTGAACAGTAAGATTGATAATACTTATAGTAAAGCTATGGCAAAACACAATGTGTTGGGAGAAAAAGGTGAACAAGCTGCAACCGCCTTCTTGTTAGATAAAGGCTACAAAATAATAAAGCGAAACTGGACAATGCATCGTCACGAGATTGATATTATAGCTGAGGATGAGGAGTATATTGTCTTTGTTGAGGTGAAAACGCGCACTTCGCGCCAATGGGGAAACCCTGAGGATTTTATTGGCAAGACCAAAATAAGACGCATTGTAGAGGCAGCAGATTTGTTTCTGAAACTCAGCGATAATGAAAAACCTGCAAGGTTTGATATTATTGCTGCTGTATGGGATGGAGAGTTTTTCGAGATAGAGCATATTGACGATGCTTTTCTATCTCCTGTATTCTAATCTGTATTGTTTTTAGTGGCTAAAGATTGACTAAAATGAATTTGTTATTCATTTTTCTATGAATATAGAGGAGCTATATGATTATTGCATGAATATCTCTGGAGTGGAAGCAACTTTTCCTTTTGATGAGAAGACGTTGGTGTTGAAGCTGATGGGGAAAATGATTGCTTTGATTCCGTTGGAGGCAGAAGTGAAGTCAGTATCGCTCAAATGCGATCCGGAAAAGGCAATTGCATTGCGCCAACAATATAGCTTTGTGAAGCCTGCTTATCACATGCATAAGAAGTATTGGAATTCCATAGAATTGTGGGGCAATATGCCAGACGAAGAGTTAAAGAAATGGATTCATCACTCAATTGACGAAGTGCTGAAGAAAATGCCAAAGAAGAAACGAGAGGAGTATTATGGAAAAGCAGAAGGGTGAAAGAGTAGTTGTAAAGTTGAGGGAGACATCTTCTACCAACTCAGAGTTGAAACTTTTGCAACAGAAGAGTCCCTTGCTAGAAGGATCTGTAGTGATGACAGAATACCAGACAGAAGGGCGGGGACAAGCCGGCAACTCATGGTATTCGGGAAAGGGCAAAAACTTGTTGTTTAGCTTTTTGCTCTATCCGCATTGTGTGAAAACTAAGGATCAATTTATTATATCGCGCATTGTGTCGTTAGCACTTATCAGACTACTAAAACAATACACAGACAATATAACCATTAAATGGCCCAACGATATTTATTGGATCAATAAAAAGATTGCGGGAATTCTTATTGAGAATAGTTTAATGGGGCAGCACATTGGTTACACCATTGTTGGCATTGGGTTGAATGTAAACGAAGATGAGTTTCCAGAACACTTGCCAAACCCTGTTTCGATGAAGCAGATAATGGGTTATGAATTGGATAGGGAGAAAAACTTGTTACTATTTCAGACTGAGTTCCTTCGTCTTTACCATTCGTTGCAGAGGGGCGAAATTG
>CAYTJC010000268.1:0-3286 GCA_964437875.1 uncultured Dysgonomonadaceae bacterium | reverse complement strand
ATTGCAACACGAATTTGGTATTTTTGGTGGACAAGATGGCATCTATATTCTACCCCTGCTACATGAGTTGGAAATACCATTGATAGTCACCTTGCACACAGTGATGCAAAACCCTTCAAACAATCAAAAAGAAGTTTTGCAAACAATATGTGGAATGGCCAATCGAGTGGTAGTAATGAGCTACAAAGCCATTGAGATGTTAGTTGATATATACGAAATACCGCGGAAAAAGATTGCCTATATTGAACATGGTGTTCCCGACATAAAATATATACAAGAAGAAGTTAAAAAAGAATTTAAACTCGAAAATAGAAAAGTGTTGCTCACTTTTGGTTTTGTGGGTAGAAACAAAGGAATAGAGACTGCAATAAAAGCATTGCCGAAAGTTGTAAAAAAATATCCTGAGATATTATACATTGTATTGGGAAAAACTCACCCCAATGTGATAAAGTATGCTGGTGAAGAGTATCGTCTATCTTTGATACAATTGATAGAAGACTTGAAGTTAGAAAAGAATGTTGTGCTAATTAACGAGTTTGCTACTCAAAAACAACTGTTTAAATACCTATATGCTTCTGATATTTATATAACTCCCTATTTGAATGAAGCGCAAATAACCAGTGGAACCCTTTCATATGCAGTGGGTGTGGGTTCGGCAGTAGTATCTACTCCCTACTGGCATGCTACAGAGCTGCTGAGCGAAGGGAGAGGAGTGATGTTTGATTTTGGAAATAGAGAACAGCTCTCAGATGTTTTAATTGATTTACTGGACAATCCTGAAAAGAGATTAGAAATTAGAAGAAAGGCGAAAGATCATGGTCATACAATTACATGGCCCAAAATTGGTGGAATATACAACGAGGTTGTTCAAACTGTAGTTGATGAAAAAGTTACCATTGAAAAGAAAGAGGTTGTTCCATTTGATATTTCTCTTTTACCAGAGTTTTCAATGAAACAGATAAAAAGACTTACGCATGATGCTGGCATTATTCAGCATGCAACATTCGGTATCCCCAATCTAAAGGAGGGTTATTGCTTGTGCGATAATTCTCGAGCATTGCTTTTAGCTTTGATGGCATACAGAATCAAAAAAGACAACGCATCTCTCAAGCTAATACCCATCTACTTAAGCTTCATTCTCTATATGCAGAACGAGGATGGAAACTTTAGAAACTTCTTAAGCTTTAGCCGAGAGTACTTGGACGATGAGGGATCAGAAGACTCTTTCGGGCGTACCATATGGGCTTTGGGGTATTTGCTCAACTATCCGCCCAACAATTCCTATTGCCAAATAGGTCAGCTTATCTTCGACAAAGCCAAACCTCACTTTGACAATCTACAATCTATTAGGAGTATAGCTAACACAATTATTGGCATTAGTTATTACCTAAGAAACCATATGCATGACGACGCAATGATTGAGAAACTGAGAGAACTTTCCTACAAACTAATCGATCATTACAACATAAACAACCATGACGACTGGCACTGGTATGAAGCCTTGTTGGCTTATGACAATGCTATTCTTCCACTTGCCATGTTACATGCAACAAGCATATTGAACGAAGAGAAAATTAAGAAAGTCGCCTTTGACTCAATGGATTTTTTGGTTAAGCATACAATGAGCAATGATTACTTATCAATTATTGGTAATGAGGAGTGGTTTATGAAAGATGGAGAGCGCTCTATATTTGCTCAGCAACCAGTAGATGCCATGGGAATGGTGTTGATGTTTAGACAAGCATACAAGTTGACGGGAGACAGGACTTACCTCACCAAACTATTTAAATCATTTAGATGGTTCTTGGGAGAAAATGATTTGAGAATGAGCCTCTACAATCACGACACACAAGGATGTTGTGATGGAATAGAGAGCTATGGCATTAACCAAAACCAAGGTGCAGAAAGCACTATTGCCTACTTAATTTCATACCTAAATGTATTGAAAGCCCACGAAGACTATTACCGACAAGAAAAACGAATACTTAAACAAGAGAAAGAAGATGATAAAACGATATTTAGGTAATCCGATATTAACCAAAAAAGATGTTCCCTATCCTGTTGCCACGGTTCACAATGCTGGAATGGTAAAACACAACGATGAATATATTATGCTTTTTCGTTCGCACAAGTTGAACGGAAGGAGCATTATTGGGAAAGCTGTAAGTAAGGATGGATTTAACTTCACAGTGAACAAAGAACCATTTCTAACGCCAGCCACCGATGGTGCTTTTAAAGAATACGAAGCGCATGGCATAGAGGACCCTCGCATTGTTTTCATTGATGGAGAGTACCTAATTACCTATAGTGCTTATTCGAAACATGGTGTGAGAATTGGATTGGCTAAGACAAAAGACTTCAAAACCGTGGAGCGGTTTTCACTTATCACCGAAGCAGACTACAGAAATGTGGTTATCTTCCCAGAAAAATTCAATGGACTATATGCACGATTAGACAGACCGCACTCTGAGATATCTCCTTGGGCAATTTGGATATCCTATTCGCCCGATTTACGCTATTGGGGTGATAGTGAGTTAATAATGAATCCTGTAAAATATCATTGGGATGAAATGAAGATTGGTCCTGGGGCAACGCCCATAAAGACACCTCGTGGCTGGCTAAACATCTATCACGGAGTGTTTCCCACTATGGCAGGCAGTGTATATCGACTAGGTGTAGCTCTGCATGATTTGAAAGACCCTGCAAAAATAATTGCTGTGGGCGACGAGTGGATTCTTCAACCTGAAGAGACTTACGAAATAACCGGCTATGTGCCTAATGTTGTTTTCACCTGTGGTGCAATTCCAGAGCCAGACGGAAGTGTGAAAATCTATTGGGGCGGCGCCGACACAGTTATGTGTGTGGGAACTGCCAACATAGAAGAACTGGTAGATCACTGTCTCAATAATAGTCGAAAAGCGCTATAGCATCACATCTATTACAGAATAATTTATTATCTTTCGAATAGTGATATAAACACCTAGTCTGTAGATGGGATATATATATTACATATAAAAATCAACAACAATGAAAATCGCAGTTTTAGCGCCCATAGCTTGGCGAACTCCGCCAGAGAAATACGGACCTTGGGAACAAGTAGCCTCTAACATTGCCGAAGGCATGGTTAAAAAAGGATTAGATGTAACCCTGTTCGCCACTGGCAACTCACACACTGCCGGCAAATTGGAGTATGTGTCTGAAACTGCATATGCAGAAGATAGATCCATCGACCCAAAAGTATGGGAATGCTTGCACATCAGCCATGTGATGGAGAGAGCCTCTGAGT
>CAYTJC010000267.1:2613-3288 GCA_964437875.1 uncultured Dysgonomonadaceae bacterium | reverse complement strand
CGACTGGAGAATGCCTAGTGATGCAATGGCAACAGTATGGTTGAATGATTTAGAGGATTTATAATTAAAAACAAACACATCACATCAAAAAATTGGATTTCACTATAAACTAACACAAGAATAGAATGCAAGAACTCATCTCTTTATTTAAAAAGCACACCGGTAAAGAAAATCCTTCTATAGAAGCACTACCCTCTTCTGGGTCAAACAGAAAATACTACAGATTAATAGGTGATAAAATCTCTTTAATTGGAGTTCATGGACAATCCAAAGAAGAGAACTATGCTTTTGTTGAATTAGCCAAGCATTTCCATTCTCAGGAACTGAATGTTCCCAAAGTTTTTGAAATGTCGGATGATATGCACTATTATCTTCAAGAAGATTTGGGAGATATTGTACTTTTTGATGAGATCAAAGCGGGGCGTAACACTGGGGTATTTAGTCACAAAGAGATTGAGTTGCTGCATAAAACCATTGCCAAGTTAGCCGACTTCCAAGTGAAAGGAGCCAAAGACTTGAATTTTGACTCTTGCTATCCACAGCCAGAATTTAATGAGCGTTCTGTTTACTGGGATTTGAATTATTTCAAATATAGTTTCTTGAAAACTACAGGCATGGAGTTTCAAGAAAACTTATTGGAGAATGATTTTGAGCGAATGACTCAAAAATTACTTG
>CAYTJC010000267.1:1482-2603 GCA_964437875.1 uncultured Dysgonomonadaceae bacterium | reverse complement strand
ATACCGCGATTTTCAATCACGCAATGTTATGTTGGTTGAAGGAGAACCTTACTTCATAGACTTTCAAGGAGGTCGTAAAGGTCCAGTCTATTATGATGTTGCTTCTTTTTTGTGGCAAGCAAAGGCTAACTTCCCCGACGATCTTAGGTATGAACTAATTGACACGTATATAGATGCGCTCAATAAGCATTACCCTGTTGACAAGGCCAATTTTTTAGAGCAACTACGCCACTTTGTTCTTTTCAGAACTCTACAGGTGCTCGGCGCCTATGGCTTTAGAGGGTATTTTGAGAAAAAGCCTCATTTTCTGCAAAGTGTTCCTTTTGCTCTTAACAACTTACGTGAAATATTAAAATCAGACTTCTCTGAATATCCTTATTTATGCGAAGTGATGCATGAGATGGTTAATCTAAAACAGTTCACCGACACGAAAAAAGATGAGTTAGAAGTTCGGGTGGTAAGTTTTGCTTACAAAAAAGGCATCCCAGCTGACCCATCTGGTAATGGTGGAGGATATGTATTTGATTGTCGAGCAATTAACAATCCAGGCAAGTTTGAGCGTTTCAATAATGTTACGGGATTGGATGAACCTGTTATTGAGTTTTTGAAAGAAGACGGAGAAATGGCTATTTACTTAGAGTCTATTTATAAGCTAATAGATAGTCATGTAAAAAGATATATGGATAGGAAATTCACTAATTTGATGGTTGCATTTGGATGTACAGGTGGACAACATCGTTCGGTGTATGCCTCACAGAATGTTGCAGAACACATTTCGAAGAAATTTGGAGTGAAAGTATCTCTTATTCATCGTGAACAAAACTTCGAACAACAGTTCAAAAAAAGAAGATCGTAACTGTTGTATCTTCACCACTTCTAACTAAAACATAAGAACAAATGAAAGCAATGATTTTAGCTGCCGGACTCGGTACGCGATTGAAACCTTTTACCAATGACACTCCCAAAGCCTTAGTTCCAATATTGGATAAACCTGTGATAGAGCATGTGATTCTAAAATTGAAAAATCAAGGATTCAATGAGATCATCATCAACATCCACCATTTTGCAGATCAGATAATAGACTTTATACAATCGAAAAACTATTTCGATATTCGAATTGA
>CAYTJC010000267.1:0-1382 GCA_964437875.1 uncultured Dysgonomonadaceae bacterium | reverse complement strand
AGGTGAACTAGACATTGATATCATATCAATTGTATTTTCATTCACAAACTTCTCTAACGCCTCTGGAATTCCCTCATTACCATCAATCACAGTATAGTCAGTATGTATATTAGGATAATGCTCCTTGAAGTAGTTATTTAGTCCTGTCAACTTTATCTCATTCCAGCGGTCTTCTTTTTTAGCAACGTGTACAAAAGATACTCTTATGGGATAATTCTTGATAAATTCCATCAGTGTAGCTATTGCAAGAAATTCACGTTCCTGAAAGTTGGTGAGAAAAACAATATTCTTCATTGTTGATATCGCGCACAAAGGAGAATTTTCGGGTATTGCAAAAATTGGGGTCTTGCACCCCTCTATCACTTCTGCAGTTACACTACCAATCAAATCCTGTTCTTTCTTATTACTTCCACGAGTACCCATTACTATAGCGTAAGGACGTATTTTCTTTGAGTAGCTTACAACTTCTTCTTCTGGCAGCCCTTCTCGAAGAGTATAAGAATAGTGGATGTCAGGTATCTCCCCTTCTGCAATCTGAATATTCAACTTGCTAATCAAAGCTTTCATTTCTTGTTCCACATTTTCGTGAATGTCTTTATACATTCCCTCAACAGTGGGTTGCACCGTGAAAGTATCACCAAATGGAATGCTTGTGGGATAAAAAGATGAAAAATAAACATGCATCAACTTAATGTCACAGTCTATTTCTTTGGCCAATCCAAAAGCAAACTTACAAGTCTTTAATGTAAACTCAGAAAAATCTACAGGTACTAATATTTCTCTCTTTTTTTCTTTTTTAGACCGCTTTGTCACTTCTTCATCGTCAACCTCATCAAACCTAACATTCTCAATAATGTCCAATGCTTTAGGAAGATCAACCTCATCAATTCTTACTCTCACACCTGCCGAAACCATCGGCTGCAGTAGGTTTACGTTGTGGATATACACATCAATACCTTCCGATTCAAGAATACTTTTTAGTATCTGAGCCTTTTGGTAGGTGTGAATTGCTACCGTAACCAATTTGTCTTTATTTTTATCCTTGTTTTTCATAATTAAAGTCTTACTATTAAATGGGTTACTCTATTAGGAACAAACATATAGAAAACATGTAAAGAAACACAATCGTTTTCTACTGTTTACAATCTGTTTTATTATCTCTCTTTAAAATTTTCAGAAGAAGAAAAGCTATATCTTAATAAGCTTATAAATCTTCTTGCTAAAAACAAGTGAAAAATAATTTAAGATCTAAGTTATAATCTCTCGGATTATCTATTTAACCTGGTCCTCTTCAACACTTTCCTTATATACTGGATATTCTTCTAGTCCTAAAATAGAAAGAGCCTTGTCGAAAATAGTGGTGTCGTCTAAAACAACAATTC
>CAYTJC010000266.1:0-3289 GCA_964437875.1 uncultured Dysgonomonadaceae bacterium | reverse complement strand
AATCTTTAATTCTATTCATAAAGGTAGCATCCTCTTGTCTTGCTTTTTTAATAACGAGTGTTCTCTCTATCAACACATAGATTGAAAGGCCAAGGAGGATTAATAATATAATCATTATCCAACCACCCTTGGTTGCAAGTTCAAAAGCATTCATAGTTACTGCTTGCGTATCAACTGATGTGCTGGCATTTTGCAATGAGTCAATTGCTGACATCGGAATTTGTAATATATTCATAGCTTATTATAGCATTTATATTTTGGGTCTAATTTATTTTGTAGAAAGGTAAAGATAAAAAACTAATTTGTTTTCTGCCTTATCTATAAGGCTATTAAACAATTCTTATAAGCTTTTATCGTTTTCTCTAATCCCATATAAAGTGCATCAGAAATTAGTGCGTGTCCTATAGAAACTTCTTTTATCCACGGAATTTTCACAATCAGATAGTTTAGATTCTCAAGATTTAGGTCATGTCCCGCATTCACGCCCAATCCAAGGCTCTTGGCCAATATGGCCGCCTCTACAAAAGGAGCTATAGCAGCTTCTTTATCTTCTGCATATTGTTTTGCATACGGGCCTGTAAAGAGTTCTATTCTATCTGTACCAATTCTTGAAGCAGCTTTAATTTTCTCTGCGTCAGTGTCCATAAAAATAGAGGTGCGAATATCTGCAGCCTGCATTTCAGTAACCAAGTCGGTTAAGAACAACTCGTGTGTAATTGTATCCCAACCCTCATTAGAAGTAATAGCATTGGGTAAATCTGGCACAAATGTTACCTGATTAGGTTTTACCCTCTTCACCATTGCAATAAACTCTGGCGTGGGATAACCTTCAATATTGAACTCAGTACTTATTTTTGACTGAAGGTCAAATACATCTTTCTTCGTTATATGCCTTTCGTCTGGTCTAGGGTGCACAGTAATTCCTTCTGCTCCAAAACGTTGGCAATCTTCGGCAACTTTCAACACATCAGGTAAATTCTCACCACGTGCATTTCTTAAAGTTGCAATTTTGTTTATATTAACGCTTAATTTGGTCATAGTCTTTGTAATAAGCACTGGGTGCTATTGGTAAATTTTAAATGCAAAGATACGCAATTTTTTATCCACTTTGAAAAGTAGGGAAAATAAATAGTTCTTTTGTTGCTCCTAAAGAATGATTTTTTTTACATCTTTGTATCAGAGTAAAAAATTATCTACTTAGCTAATAGGAGAAAAAATATATGCAATCAAAAGAATTCATCAAGAAACAAATCAAGCGTTTTGTTTCTGCCACAAACCCCGAAGAGTATTTGGAGTTGGCAGAACAAGAGCATTCATTAATTATCTTAGATGTTCCTATAAAAGATTATACCCTTGCAGAAATAGCCCGTTTAGTTGAAGATAATAATGCAAGAATAGTTAGAATGGAAGCATTTCCTTTAGAAGATGGTATCAGTTTACTTGTCTCATTGAAGATGGATATTACTGATATTTCTGCAGTTCTCCGTAGCTTCGAGCGATTTAGCTACAATGTAGTTTACTATTTTATGAGAGAGGGCAAGATGAATCAAACCCACGAAGACAGATTGAAAGAGCTCATGCACTATTTAGACATGTAGAAGCTTATTGGAACCCAAATCACCCCGCTGGCGTTATGCTTTCCATCAAACAAAACGCTATGTAAATAAAACAATGAAATGATGAAAATAGTATTATTTGGCAATTTGTATAACGACAAACCTGAGCAATATGAAAATCAGTTTTATGCTATTTGTCAAAAGATTAGAAATCACAACATAGATATTTATTTATCTACTATTTTCTTTAATACACTCTCTGAGGTGTTGAAACAAAAGATCACGTCTTTCATTCACCTTTTTGATTCATCCATTCCCGAGGTAGATTTAGCTTTCAGTATTGGTGGAGATGGCACTTTCCTAAGAACTGCGGCTGAGACTGCCTATCGCAAAATTCCTATCCTCGGTATTAATACTGGCCGACTTGGTTTCTTAGCTGACGTCAAGTTTGATGATCTAGACGAAACCCTCGATGAAATTTTCAACCACAACTACCGCATTGAAATGCGCATGTTGCTAAAAACTACAACCATCACCTCCACAGCAAAAGAGGGCGAGGTGCACAGTAAATTTGCCAACTACTCACTCAACGAAGTAGCCATCTTAAAGCAAGACACATCGTCAATGCTTACAATTCATGCATACATAGATGGTGAGTACCTAACATCCTATCAAGCTGACGGCTTGGTTGTGGCTACTCCCACGGGTTCTACTGCCTATTCTTTAAGTATTGGGGGGCCCATTATGGTGCCCACCGCTCCCAATATTATCCTCACTGCTATTGCTCCACACAGTTTAAACTCTCGCCCCTTAGTAGTTGATAGCAATAGTAGAATTAGCTTGAAGATCGAAAGCAGAAGTTCAAACTATCTCGTGTCACTCGATGGAGAATCGCAAACACTTCATGTGGCCACTGCATTAGAAATATGTAAAGCTAGTTATGCTCAACCAGTAGTGAAACGCTGTGGACACACTTTTTACGAAACTTTACGCAATAAACTTATGTGGGGGGCAGATATTAGGTCTTTCAAACAATAGAACTGATCGATATAAAGTTCACTCAGCTTTTCTTTAAAATTTTAAAACAGGGCCAATACTGATGATGTGCTGAAAATATAATTGCACTCATTAGCTCAATACAATTAGACTAAGATATGACCAGTGCAACAATCTCTATTTTGTTTCTTTTTATTTACACTGTTGCTTTAGTAGCAGTTGGAGTGTGGAACAGAAAAAGTGAAAGTAGCGAAGCTTATTTTTTAGCATCGCGGTCATTACCACCTTGGTTATTAGCCATAACTTTCATTGCCTCTTGGTGGGGTGGTGGCACTGCTGTTGACTTGGTTGATCATGCTCATCGCGATGGTCTGAGTGCCTTTGGATATACGGTATGCCTGTCCTCTTGGCCACAGGGCTCATGTATCTTTTCGCAAAAGGAATAAGGAATGTATCCACCATCTCGCAACCTCAATTAATGAATCAGCGCTACAATAGTACAGTTTCGTTGTTCCTCACAATATTCATTGTCATTTTCATGGTGCTCAATACTGCAGTGCAAATAATAGTAGTGGGTAAGTTTTTCGAAGCATTCTTTGACATGAGTTACTCCACTGGCGCAATATTGGGTACCTCAATAGTCTTAACTTACTCACTCTTTGGTGGTTTCAAAGGTGTGGTGGTTACAGACCTGCTACAATTCTTATTCTTCCTATTCACTGGCATCTTTTTGTTTT
>CAYTJC010000265.1:0-3300 GCA_964437875.1 uncultured Dysgonomonadaceae bacterium | reverse complement strand
AGAACTTAATAGTGCATCAGATAATATTCCGATAGATGAAAAATTGATAACGGAGCTGAGTAGAGAAAATTTTATTGAGTTGTCTGATAAGGTTGAAGAGTTGCAAAATGTAGGTGCACTATGTGGACATCCGTTTAATAATCCCTTGAACCTAATAAAAACAAAAACATACAACTATAAAAACAGGGATTTATCGGATGACTTAATAAAGAGGTATATAGAGCTATTGAATGAAAAGAATGAAAATAAAAACTCATTGAGTGAGTTACTTTTGATTGATACACATAATCTTTGTAAAGATAAAACTAACTCTTTAGAGAAGCTATGCTATCTAATAACGACATTACCAGATGTGCCTGCAACATTGATTAATATTGAGTATCCCGAAAGAAACTTATCACATATAATAGAGTCAACAAAACATGGTGAAAAGCGTGATGAATATCGAGATTCATTATTGAGTGTTTTTACAAAAAACATATTTGAAATAGATGCAGATCCACTTATTTTTCAATGGAATGAAGTTTCAAGCAAGTGGTTTCTACCAAAACTATTGGGCCAAAATAAGATATTAAAAGTACTGCGACCATTATCTATAACAGGAAAAATAAACAAGGGTAAAGTAGTAGAATATTTTGATCTATTAAAACTGTATCAGAAAGAACAGGAGTACTTGAGTAATAACACAGTGTTTCTGTCTAAAAACCTTGACTTCTTATGGAATAATGGTAACAGTGAATGGTCTACAGTTGCACAAATATGCGATACTAACTTACAAATTAATAGTTTAATAATTAGCTTAACTGAAGATGCTAATGAGGTGAATGAAGTAAAGAGTAATTTGGCAAATCATTTATCTAATGGTACTCGTTCATTTTTAAATTTAAGAGGCAAATTAATTACAAACTTTATAACGCTTTCTGAAGAGCAAATAAAGATAGAGAATTCTTTGTTTGATTTATTGGAAATTGATTTTAAAAAGGAACCAAAAACATCAATAGATTGGATTACTTATTGGAGAGAAAATGCTAAGGACTGGTTGGTCAATCTTGATTCTTTGCGTAATTGGACAAGTTGGAATCGAATAAAAGAAGAAACAATTGATAAGGGGCTGTCTGCAGTTGTTGAAACATATTCAAAAGGTGAGCTTGATAACAAAGAGGTGTTGACATCATTTAAAAAATCACTTTTTAAAAATATATCCGAATACATTATTTCTGAAGATAATAGGTTATCACTTTTTAATGGAAAACTATTTGAAGGGAAAATAAAAAAGTTTAAAGAGCAAAGCAATTATTTTGAAGACCTAACTAAAGCAGAGTTATTTGCAAAACTAGCTGCTCAAATACCATCTTTTACCCAAGAAGCAGCAAACAGTTCAGAAATTGGGGTTCTTCAAAGAGCAATAAGGAATAATGGGAGAGCAATGTCGATAAGAAGATTGTTTGATTTAATTCCAAATCTTTTACCTAGGTTGTGCCCTTGTATGTTAATGAGCCCTATATCTGTTGCACAATACTTTGAGGTTGACAAAACAAAGTTTGACTTGGTTGTTTTTGACGAAGCTTCTCAACTTCCTACATGCGAAGCTGTAGGGCCTATTGCAAGAGGACAAAATGTTATTGTTGTTGGTGATCCAAAACAGATGCCCCCAACAAGTTTTTTCTCAACACATCATTTTGATGAGGAAAATGCAGATAAGGAAGATTTAGAAAGTATTTTAGATGACTGTCTTGCTTTATCCATGCCTTCTAAACATTTGTTATGGCATTATCGAAGCAAGCATGAAAGTTTGATTGCTTTTAGTAATTCAAACTACTATGAAAATAAATTACTTACTTTTCCATCACCTGACGACATTGCAACAAAAGTAAGTAATGTATTTGTTCCTGGATATTATGATAGAGGTAAAACAAGACAAAATAGCTTTGAAGCAGAAGCAATTGTTTCTGAAGTTATGGAAAGACTTTCAGATCCTATACTTTCTAAAAAAAGTATAGGTATAGTAACCTTTAGTTCTGTACAACAAAACCTGATTGATGACTTACTTAATGAAGAGTTTAAAATGAAGCCAGAGATGGAAAAGCTGGCACTCGAATCATCAGAACCTATATTTATAAAGAATCTTGAAAATGTGCAAGGCGATGAACGAGATATTATTTTATTTTCTGTTGGTTATGGACCTGATAAACTAGGAAAGGTATATCTTAACTTTGGTCCTTTAAATAGAGAGGGCGGTTGGCGAAGATTGAATGTAGCTATTACAAGAGCTAGATACGAAATGAAGGTGTTTTCAACTTTACGTTCTGAAGAAATTGACATTTCTAGAACATCTTCAGAAGGTGTATCTAGTATTAAAGCTTTCCTTGAATATTCTGAAAAAGGCAAGATGGCTTTACCCCTAAACGAAAATATGAATAAGATCACATCAAGTTATTTTGAAAGAATGGTTGCTGAAGAAATTGAGAAAATGGGGTATTCTGTTCAAACTAACATTGGAAGTTCTGGGTATAAAATTGATATTGGAGTAGTCAATCCGAAAAAACCCTCTGAATATATTTTGGGAATATTGACAGATGGAAGAACCTATCATGCAGCAAAAACTGCAAAAGATAGAGAGATTGTTCAAACCGATGTTTTAAAAATGTTAGGATGGAATATTTATAGACTGTGGTCTCCAGATTGGTGGGATAATCAGCAAAAAGTGCTTCAAGAAATTGTTAGTGTAATCAAAAATATTCAAGAGACACCAAAGAAAGCTGAACTAACTGAAAAGCATGTTGTACCTGTTGAATTAAAGCGACAAGAGCTTGCAAGTATAAAGCTTCAAGCTATTACTCAAGAAGTAATTCAACCCGTTGAAATATCTGTTAAATATAATACTTGTGTTTTGGAACAATCTTATCTTTATTCTTCGGATGAGTTTTTTAATTCACTAAATCAACAAAAAATCATAAGTCAAATTAATGAAGTGTTAGAAATAGAAGCACCTATTAGTCATTCACTTTTATCAAGGCGAATTTTAAATGCTTGGGGGATTTCTCGTTTAGGTGTGCGATTAAATCAGTATCTAGATTCAATTTATTCTCTATTGGAATTAGAATACACAACTCAAAACGAAACAAAGTTTTATTGGAACAAGAATCAAGAGCCAAAGAAATATGATGTTTATAGAGTTCCAGGAGACGATGATGCAAGACGAGATGCTAACGACTTGGCTAAAGAAGAAGTTAGTTGCGGAGTAATAGAAGTATTAACAAACCAAATAAGTTTGCCCGAAGAAGACTTGATTAGAGAAAC
>CAYTJC010000264.1:0-3304 GCA_964437875.1 uncultured Dysgonomonadaceae bacterium | reverse complement strand
GTAGTGTGTTCAATAGCTGATCTGTCGATATTGCTCATGATAAACTCTTTATCCATCTTCACACCGTCAACAATGAATAGGGGCTTATCATCTCCCGTTTTATCAGCTATGGTCAGTACTGTATATCCTCTCATTGCAACATCAAAAGATGTTTTTTCACCCTCTAAACGAAAAGCAAACTGTGCGTTGTATTTTACTCTTAGAGGTTCATTGTCAATTGTGTATGTAAACTCTTCCAATTTAGGCATTGCATTGATTACTCTAATGGCTTCTTGATTCAATGATGGAGATAGACCTAATTCAATTTTAGAATTGATAATTGAACCATCTTCCTCGATGATAAAGCTTGCAACAACATCTCCATGCACTCCATTCTCTTTTGCATCTTGAGGGTATTTCACTTCAGATTTGAGAGCAGCAGCCAGCTTATCTAAGTTTTCAGTGACTGCGTGATATCTGGATTTTTCTTTGTAGGCTCCATCATCTTTACTCTCTTTTTTTACAGGACTTTGTAGCCTTTCATTCTCTTGTGCATACAAACTGTTGGCAGTAATAAGCAACAGTGTCAATGGCAATACAATCAGGTATCTTGCCACTTTTCTTAGGGGCGATTTTTCACTGTTCATCATCATAATTCGTTGTTTTAGTTGTGGTACATTGAAGTTGTTTACTATCTGAACTGCAGTATCATGGTAAGTCAATTGTAACAAGTGGTATTGATATTCTCGTGTGTTGATTCCCTCTTGTAGCACTGCATTGTCTGCCAAATACTCCAAGTTGGTGGTAATATCTCGCTTCATGAGCCACACAATGGGGTTGTACCAAAAAAGGATACGCACCATCTCCACCAATATTACATCCAGTGAGTGCCATTGGTTTACATGTGTTTGCTCGTGTAGCAGAATCTGTTTCAACTCTTCTTCCGAATGTTTTTCGGTCTGAATAAATATCCAATTGAAGAATGAAAAGGGGGTAATCTCATCTGCTAAGTGATAGATGGAGTGTTCGAAGAGGGTTCTCTTTTCGCTTTTAATTTTAATACGAATGATTGAGAGAAGCTGCCAGATAAAGCGAACACCAAAGAAGAGAATACCTGTCAGAAGTATGTTTCGTGCAACTATTGCCCAATCAATGGGAGTTGTTGCTTCCTTTGCATCTTCCACTATTAATTCTCCCATAGAAATCTCGCCAATCATAACAGTGCTTTCTGTTACTGTTTTCGCTTCTGAAAATGTGGGGCTGAAATCAATTAAGTTTCCCAACGAAGCCACTGTGAGAATAGGGTAGGAGAGGGAGAAGATAATTGCCGATAGGAAATAATAGCGCCTCAATTTGATAAATGTATCTTTGCGAAGGAGCAGCCTGTAGAGCAAATAAAACAGTGCAAGTGCTATATTTACTTTTGCGATGTAAATGAATAGTGTTTCCATTGTTGTTTATTTTAGAGAGGATGACTTGTTTGCGTCTATTTCTGGCTTCTCTCAATTATTTCTATAATCTCAGACAACTCTTCTTTGGTTATTTTATGCTCTTTGGCAAAAAACGAAACCAACTCTTTGTACGAATCATCGAAATAACTCTTCACCACACCCGAAAGGAAATGACGTTTGTAGGCAGGTTCGGTTATTCTTGGGGTATATACTTTCACATTGCCATAGCGTCTCATCGATAGGTATTCTTTCTTTTCAAGGTTCTTGAAGATAGACGCTATTGTGGTATATGGTGGTTTAGGTTCTTCCATTCTATCCACCACATCCTTTATTGCACATTTGCCAAGCTCCCAGATGTGGAGCATAACTGTTTCTTCTTGAGGGGTTAATTGTTCCATAATCTATGTATATTAGGTTGCTGTTACTTATTCAATACAAATCTACTAAACTTTCGTAGTGCTGCAAATAATTAAAGCGTTTTTATAGTTAAAGAATAAAAAAACAGATGCTATCTTTTGATTTAAAGTCCTGTTTATGGGTTTAAATTCTACTTATAACCTTGCTTGTTTTTTTTCTGATTGAAAGAAATACCTATTCTATGACTAAATTATCCTAAAAATAGGTAGTTTTGACTGTTGTGCAATTTGTATTAACTCCCAAGGAACATATTGGGCTCTTCTTACAGAAATCGGTTGCTAAAAACCTGTTTTGTCTGCATCCACCTTTCCAAATTGATGGTAATTTTGGTTATACTGCGGGTGTTGCTGAGATGCTAATTCAAAGTCACAAGCAAGATGAAAAGGGTAATTATGTTGTTCATCTGTTACCTACAGTGCCAGCAGAGTGGAAAAAAGGTTCTGTGAAAGGACTGCGAGCAAGAGGCAATTTTGTGGTAGATATGGAATGGGATAATGGAACTCTCGCTTCAGCCTATATATATTCTGAAAAAGGGGGAGTTTGTAAAGTTCGCTATCAAGATAAAACGACTGATGTGGAACTTAAAGCCGGTGAGAAAAGAGAGTTGAAACAACTTGCCAGCTTTTTGTAGAAATAAAAAGCTGTGGATATTACATGCTAATTGTGATTCATGTTAGTTTTTTCCAACTACACATTCAAACACAATAATAGCATGTAGTTCTTTTAAAAATAAGGAACAATAGATAACAATAAAAAAACACCATCTTAGCTTAATTGAAAGCTAAAGATGGTGTTTTTTGTTGTGTCACATTGCATTGCATTATGTGACAAATATCATGAAATTGATAAAAATTCTATTTCTTGTAAGACTTTGAAACTCCTTTATCAATATCCGATGCATTTCTAACAGGAACGAAGGTGAAACCCCATTCGTAGTCTTTGTTTGCAGGAAGAGTGTGTTCTGGAAGAGGTCTGTCGCCCCAACTGTTATACCCTGCTACTCCTTGCTGTTTAAAGTCGATACATACTTCCACAAAATCTTGTGGCGATATATCATTGACATGAGTTTGACGACGCAGATTGTTTTTCGCCTTCTCTTCATCGTGAACTTCATTTTCTGTGAAGTTGTGCCACTGATAAGGACGATTCTTTGTTTCCTCAGAGTCGAAGTCCTCTACGCTGTTTCTAAGCGAGTTGAAGCCTACTGTTTCATCAGCAACAACTAACAAGCCTCTGCCTCCAGTAGTGAAAGCAACCCAGCGTGTATCCGTTCTGTGACCATTCTCTTGTGGTCTCACATAAGGATAGTACATATCTTCTGCTGTTGTGCTGTAGATACCTACTTTAGAACCTGCTAAACGATCAAGGTGATTCTCGCCTGGTCCACGTCCAAAGTATTTCACTTTGTTCATATTTACAGGGAGTCTAAATCTTACACCAATACGTGGCACATTTAG
>CAYTJC010000263.1:0-3314 GCA_964437875.1 uncultured Dysgonomonadaceae bacterium | reverse complement strand
TTTGAGCAAGATTTCACTCTATATCTCTTGATTTAGCTATAGATTCCTCAGTTAACGTATAATTAACTAAATCTCCTGAGAAGAATTTATCATAAGAAGCCATATCCACCAGACCATGTCCAGAAAGATTAAATAAAATTGTTTTGGCAACTCCCTCTTCTTTTGCTTTTAATGCCTCCCTGATTGTGGCAGCTATAGCGTGGTTTGATTCGGGAGCTGGAATAATACCTTCCGTTTGTGCAAACAAAACACCTGCTTCAAAAGTTTCTATTTGATTAATGGCCATTCCTTCTATATACCCATCTTTGAGTAACTGGCTCACAATGCTTCCTGCACCATGATACCGTAATCCGCCTGCGTGTATATTTGAAGGCGTGAAATTACTACCCAATGTGTACATAGGTATAAGTGGTGTAAATCCTGCTTGATCACCAAAATCATATCTGAATTTTCCGCGGGTTAGTTTACGACGAAGGCTCTGCAGCAATAAAGCGAGTTTTTTGGTCTCCATTTATATTATGGCGTAAAAAAGGAAATGTAATACCTGAAAAGTTTGATCCACCTCCAAAACAACCAATAACAATATCTGGATACTCTTCGGCCATTTCCATCTGCTTCTCGGCTTCAAGTCCAATTATTGTTTGGTGCAAAGATACATGGTTGAGCACACTCCCTAGGGCATATTTACAGTTGGGTGTTTGTTGGGCCAATTCAATGGCTTCTGATATGGCTGTTCCTAAGCTACCTTGATATTTAGGATTCTCTGTAATAATTTTTCTGCCCGATTTGGTTGACATACTCGGAGATGCTATTACTTGTGCACCCCATGTTTGCATCATTGAGCGACGATAGGGTTTTTGTTCGTAGCTAATCTTTACCATATATACTGCCAATTCTAATCCATACACTTTGCAAGCATAAGCTAAAGCGGCACCCCATTGTCCTGCTCCAGTTTCTGTGGTGAGGTTTGTTATGCCTTCAATTTTGTTGAAGTAAGCCTGAGGTAATGCAGTGTTTAACTTATGAGATCCTATTGGGCTCACGCTTTCATTCTTGAAATAAATGTGTGCTGGTGTGTCTAATGCTTTTTCTAAACCATAGGCTCGCACAAGTGGACTTGGGCGATATATCTTGTATTGTTCGCGTACTTCTTCGGGTATATCAATCCAAACATCAGTCTGATTTACTTCTTGTCTAGACAACTCCTCCGAAAATAGAGGGTAAAAGTCTTCTGCTTTTAGTGGTTTTTTATTTTCTGGATTAATGTAAGGTTGTGGCTTATTTTTCATTTCAGCTGCAACGTTATACCATTGGTGAGGGATCTGATTTTCAGGTAGAATAAACTTTTTTCTTTTTTCCATAATTAAACTTTGTTTGAATTTAGTTGATAAAAAAGACCGCCTGTTGTTTGCGATAAACAACAGGCGGTCTTTAAATGATTGTATGTATTTTTTATAAAGATATATCTTTAATTATATGGCATACTCGGTTTCAACCCATTGTTTTGAATGAATTATAAACCATCGCCATGTATTTGAAGAGTATTTATTTGACATTTTACTTTGTTTTATTGTTGCAAATTTACTCTAACTTTTTTAATAAACAAATTTTTCACAATAATTTCGACGTGTAAACTTTCAATTCTCTATTTTTAGTTATCCAGTATGTACTTACGTATCTCTCTTTAGTTCTGATGTCTTTGCTTGTAGTAGGATAGCTTCTATACTTAGTTTTAGGATATTTTTCGCCTTATTTATATGATATTGGGTACTCTGATTGAGAATTTATACTTAAATTTGCACATTAGTTATATTAATGTGCAATTATGACCTCAATTAAAACAAGACAGATGTTGATGGAAAAGGCCAGACAACTTTTTGCAAAGTCGGGCTTTGAAAATACAACAATGAATGATATCGCCGAAGCATCCCAGCGTGGAAGGCGTACCCTATATACATACTTTAGCAATAAAAAAGAAATTTACAATGCAGTAATCGAATCTGAGCTAGAAAGCTTATATGTGCAACTGCAAGAAACTGTAGAAAAAGAACATACTGCTACTGATAAGTTAATGCTTTTTTTTGTTACCCGACTAGAAATTATTAAAGAAGTGGTGACAAGAAATGGTACATTGCGTGGTGATTTTTTTCGGGACATATTTAGAGTTGAAAATGTGAGGAAAACATTTGACAAGCAAGAGATACAGTTCTTAAAGATGATTCTAGACGAAGGTGTGGTATCGGGTGAGTTTGAACTTTTAGACACGATGAAAACCGCACGCATCATTCACTTTGCACTCAAAGGTTTAGAAGTTCCCTATATAAGAGGGGTAATGACACAAAACCCTAAAGATACAATTGATAGAGATACAGTAGCCAATTTAATTTTTAAAGGTATTACTAAGAAATAGAATTAATTTTTCAATACTAATAGAATAAAAATAGAAACAATGAAATTATTAGAAGGAAAAACAGCATTAGTAACTGGTGCCGCTCGCGGTATTGGTAAGGCTATTGCCATGCGTTTTGCAGAAGAAGGAGCTAACATTGCTTTTACCGATCTAAAGATTGATGAAAATGTGAAAGCTACTGAAAAAGAAATTGCAGCTGTGGGTGTCAAGGTGAAAGGATATGCTTCTAATGCAGCCGACTTTGACGATACACACAAGGTGGTGGAGCAAATAAAAGAAGATTTTGGAGTAATCGATATTCTTGTTAACAATGCAGGTATTACGCGAGATGGTTTAATGATGCGTATGAGTGAACAGCAATGGGATATGGTTATAAATGTGAATTTGAAGTCTGCATTTAATTTTACTCATGCCCTTACTCCTATTATGATGCGCCAAAAAAGTGGAAGCATGATTAATATGAGCTCTGTTGTGGGTGTATCGGGCAATGCCGGACAAGCCAACTACTCTGCTTCTAAAGCAGGAATGATAGGTCTCACCAAATCTATTGCCAAAGAAATTGGTTCTCGTGGAATACGTGTCAATGCAATAGCACCAGGATTTATTATCACTGATATGACAGGAGCTTTGTCTGAAGAAGTTCGTAATGAATGGGCAAAACAAATACCTTTACGCCGAGGTGGCACACCTGAAGATGTGGCAAATGTGGCATTGTTTTTAGCCTCTGACTTGTCATCTTATGTAAGCGGTCAAGTTATCCATGTTTGTGGTGGGATGAATACATAAAACTTTTTGCGCAAAGGGTTTAAAATATACAATAAAGAAAAAGAGGGTGTCCAATAAGTTTTAGGCACCTTTTTTTATGTTGTAAAACATCATTTTTCATTGTCGTTTTTGTTGCTTG
>CAYTJC010000262.1:0-3342 GCA_964437875.1 uncultured Dysgonomonadaceae bacterium | reverse complement strand
ATCGCAATGTGTGTTGCAAACTCGCCCCAAGACTATGCGTGTGAACTTTGAGGGGAAATTGAATCCGATGGTGGGTGCAAAAGATTTGGCACTCTACATGATTTCTCAACTCTCAACAAGTGGAGCAACAGGTTACTTTGTGGAATATGCTGGCGATGCCATTCGCGAACTCTCAATGGAAGCAAGAATGACAATGTGTAACCTGAGTATTGAAATGGGTGCACGTGGAGGGCTCATTGCTCCCGATCAAAAAACATTCGACTATATCAATGGCCGCGAGTTTGCCCCTAAAGGCGAAGATTGGGACAAGGCTTTGGCATACTGGAAAACGTTGAATACCGATGAGGGAGCCAAGTTTGACAAAGAGATAACGTATGATGCATCGGCTATTAAGCCCATGATTACTTACGGAACTAACCCCGGAATGGGAATGCCTATAGATGGTACTATTCCTGAATTGAAGGATATCGACGAGTCGGGTAAGAAGTCTTTTGAAAACTCATTGAAGTATATGGGTTTCACATCGGGCGAAAAATTGGAAGGCAAACAAGTTGACTATGTTTTTTTAGGCAGCTGTACCAACGGGCGAATTGAGGATTTTCGTCTGTTTACCGAATATGTAAAAGGGAAAAAGAAAGCAGACAATATAACTGCATGGTTAGTACCAGGAAGTTGGAAAGTTTGCAAGCAAATAGAAGCTGAAGGTATAGACAAAATATTGAACGAAGCAGGCTTCCACTTGCGTCAACCAGGCTGTTCTGCTTGCTTGGCCATGAACGACGATAAAATACCAGCAGGTAAATATGCTGTTTCAACATCCAATAGAAATTTTGAAGGTCGTCAAGGCCCTGGTTCACGTACTATTTTGGCAGGCCCATTGGTAGCAGCAGCTGTGGCCGTGACTGGAAAAATAACTAACCCTAATTCATTATAACTATCAAAATGGAAAAATTTAAACAACTAACATCAACCTGTGTGCCACTTCCGATTGAAAATGTGGACACTGATCAAATAATACCCGCACGTTTCTTAAAAGCCACTACCCGCGAAGGGTTTGGCGATAATCTTTTTGCCGATTGGCGTTATCATAAAGATGGTAGTCCAAAAACAGACTTCGTGCTGAATGACTCTACCTATACTGGTCAAGTATTGGTAACGGGCAAGAACTTTGGTAGTGGATCAAGTCGCGAACATGCTGCTTGGGCACTGGGAGGCTATGGTTTCAAAGTAATTATATCGAGCTTCTTTGCCGATATATTTCAAAACAATGCACTCAACAATGGCATCTTGCCCATTGTCATTAGTGAGGCTTTCTTGCAAAAGCTCTTCGGTGATATCGACAACAATCCTGCAACAACTGTTACGGTCGATTTGATTAATCAAAAAGTGATCAACGATGCATCTGAGGCAAGCGAACTATTCGAAATCAACTCATACAAAAAAGATTGTTTGCTAAATGGCTTGGATGATATCGATTTTCTCTTGTCTAACAAAGATAAGATAGAGAAGTATGAGCAACAACGAGCATATAGTTATTAACTACTGATTTTTTTTAAAAGGGGAATAAAACCAACAAGGTATGATAGAAGTAATGGACACAACGCTGCGTGACGGCGAACAAACTTCGGGTGTTTCTTTTGCAGTGCATGAGAAAGTGAGTATAGCACGGCTATTGCTCGAAGATGTACGTGTGGACCGCATCGAAGTGGCCTCGGCCCGAGTTTCAGATGGAGAGTACAAGGCTGTTCGTAAAATTGCCCAGTGGGCACAAGCAAACGGACATCTTGATAAAGTGGAAGTGTTGGGATTTGTTGACGGACAAGTTTCTCTGGATTGGATTGCTGGTGCTGGTTGTAAAGTAATCAATTTGCTCTGTAAAGGTTCCCTCAAGCACTGCAAGTATCAATTGAAGCAAACAGTGGAGCAACATCTTTCCAAAATTGAAGAGGTAGTTGCCAATGCACAAGAGATGGGCATCGCGGTGAATATCTATTTGGAAGACTGGTCGAATGGGATGAGCGATTCTGAGAAGTACGTTTTTGCACTCATGGACAAATTACAATCTCTCCCCATCCGTCGTTTCATGCTTCCCGACACATTGGGGATTCTCAACCCTGATAAGACAAAGGAGTATATTACCAAAATGTTAGCCCGCTACCCACAGCTTCATTTCGATTTTCATGCACACAACGATTATGATTTGGCTGTTGCCAATGTATATGAAGCTATTAAGGCAGGAGCAAAAGGTGTGCATGTTACCATGAATGGACTGGGCGAACGAGCTGGCAATGCTTCGCTCACAAGTGTGTTGGCACTCATTCACGATCATTTAAAGCTGAAGACAAACATCAACGAAAATAATGTTTACTACGTAAGTAAAGTAATTGAAAGTTACTCGGGTGTGCGTATTTCTAAAAACATGCCCATCATTGGCGACAATGTTTTCACACAAGTGGCAGGCATTCATGCCGATGGCGACAAGAAGAAAAATCTGTATCACAGCAATTTAAGCCCCGAACGATTTGATAGGGCCAGAGAATATGCATTGGGCAAAACGTCGGGCAAAGCCAATATAATGAACAATTTGTTAGCCTTAGGCATTGAACTCGACGATGAGTCGATGGCAAAAGTAACGAAACGAATCATAGAGTTGGGAGACAAAAAAGAGATTGTAACGCTCGACGAACTGCCCTACATCATTTCAGATGTAATGAAAAACAGTTTGGATGATACAGAGATAGAGATGTTGAACTATTCATTTTCATTGGCCGAAGGATTACGTCCAACGGCTACTGTAAAGATATCTATAAAAGGAGATGTGTATCAGCAATCATCAGCGGGAGATGGGCAGTATCACGCTTTCTCAAAAGCAATGTATAAGATTTACAAAAAATTAGATAAACCTACACCCGAACTGTTGGATTATACCGTAGTGATTCCTCCAGGAGGGCGAACTGATGCTTTTGTACAAACCATTATTACATGGAAGTTTGATGGCAAAACATTTAAAACACGCGGTTTGGATATTGACCAAACAGTGGCAGCCGTAAAGGCAACAATGAAAATGTTGAACTTGATAGAGAGCGGAAATATCCCTTCGATAAGATATATAGAGTTGTAACACTGGTTTTTCGCCCCTTAAATTTCTTAAAGGAGGACTTTGGCAGTGTCTTTTCAAAATGTACTCACTAAACAGAATTTAAAACAAAATAAAAAACCCCTTCAACTGAAGGCTTCAATATAGATTTATATGAAACTAAAAATAGCAGTATTGCCTGGCGATGGTATTGGCCCCGAAATTACAAAACAAGCATTGGAAATAACCAAAGCCATTTGCAAAAA
>CAYTJC010000261.1:0-3344 GCA_964437875.1 uncultured Dysgonomonadaceae bacterium | reverse complement strand
ATATTCATACCACTTATCTTCTACCTCTATTGGGTTGTATTTACTTGCTATTTCCATATTTGTTTAAAATTGAAGTACAAAAATACAAAAAAATGCATCTTGTTGAAATGCATTCTTTAAGATTGTTCTTTTTGAAGCATGATTAGCGTGTAATTATACATTAAACGCTGCTCTTTTGCATCTTTCAGCCAAATCACTTACCACTCTATCATTACTTACCGCTCATTTAGCAATTGTATCTTACTACTTTTCCCTATATTTGTATTCAAACCAACTATGCAAGTTGGAGATGTTTATTTATGCACACTACGAAAAGAAAAGAGAATGTTTAAAATAGAGAAGAAATGGCTCATAGCCATAATGGGAACCCTCACGCATTTGTCATTGGGCACAGTATATGCTTGGAGTTTTTTCCAGACCCCCATTACCCAATTGGTGGGCTGGAGCAACACGCAGGTAGCATGGGCTTTCAGTCTCTCCATCTTTATGCTGGGTGTAATGGCAGCTTGGGGCGGAACCCAAATTGACAAATATGGACCACGAAAATTGGCCATCACAGGGGGCGTAATGTATGCTTTGGGCTATATTGTTTCAGCTTATGCCTTATCCTCGGGAATACTGTGGCTTCTCTATTTGGCTTTTGGTGTAGTGGGGGGTGCAGGTTTGGGATTGGCTTATGTTACACCCGTTGCCACAGTATCCAAGTGGTTTACAGAGAAACAAGGCCTTGCAACTGGCATGGTGGTAATGGGATTTGGATTGGGAGCTTTGGTAATGTCGAAATTGTTAGCTCCGCTTTTCTTACAACTAAGTAGTGGCAATTTGAGCACCACTTTCCTGTACATTGGTCTCACACTGTTGGTTGTGTTGCCCATTAGTGCCTCATTTTTGCAAATGCCTCCAGTAGAGAAAGAGGAAGCTCAAACAAAACAATCTGTTGTCCCGTCAGGTCCATCTCCTATGAAGCTGATTTTCTCCAAATCATTTATCATCATTTGGCTCATGTTTACAATCAACGTTGTAGCGGGCATGATTTTTATCTCTTTCCAATCTCCACTGTTGCAAGATATATTGAAAATTCGCATGCATGAGACAACTAACTTTGCAGATGTTGAGGTGATAACCATGCTCAATGCTGCGGGAGCAACACTGATTGCTGTTAGTTCTGTATTCAATGGCTTGGGGCGCTTCTTTTGGGGGGCAGTGTCAGATAAGATTGGGCGCATCTCTACCTTCAGAATACTACTTGCCTTGCAAGCACTCATGTTTATAGCACTCATGTTTATATCGCATCCTGTGTTGTTCTTTATCTTTGTATGTGTGGTGCTGTTGTGCTATGGTGGCGGTTTTGGTGTTATTCCATCGCTCATCAATGATAGCTATGGTGCAAAGTTGATGCCTGCATTGTATGGAGCAGCACTTACTGCATGGGGTGTGGGCGGTATTATTGGGCCTCAAATTGTGGCTTTCATGAAAGACAATTATCCCGACGATGCTGGTTTTTACGCATTTGTGATGGGGAGTGGCATTTTGGTGATGGGCTTGGTGTTGTCTTATTTTTATAGTGGGAAAAAAGTGTGATTCGTTCTTCTCCGTTCAGATAGAAAATAGAAAATCGCCAAGCAAACTTCTTGTTTCACATACATACATTTTAATACCCTTGTTGAACATCTCCGAATAGGTGAAAAGTTTTTTTCTGCCCTGTTGTACAGGTCCGATTGGCTAAATATATTTTATTTGGCTTGTCGGTGCAGTACAAAGTAGCAAAAACTTTTTATTTGACATGATCGACGCCTACAAAAGGGCAAATAATTTTTATTCACAGCTTCGTAGCCTACAAAGAGGCAAATAGTTTTTATTTGAGGCAGGCAACACCTACAACGGCGTAAATATATTTTTTCCAACGTTTCGTAGCCTACAAAAGTCCAAAATATTTTATTTCATGGTTTCGTAGCCTACGAAGGCGCAAATATTTATTTTTCAAGCTTTTGTAGCCTACAAAAACGCGAATATTTATTTTTTGCTGTTTTGTACCCTACAAAAGGGCAAAATAATTTATTTTCTCTGTTTCGTAGCCTACAAAAGGTCAAATAATTTTATTTCATGCTTTCGTAGCCTACAAAAGAGCAAATATTTATTTTTTACAGTTTCGTAGCCTACAAAAGGTCAAATAATTTTTTTTTATCCCTCCGTAGCATTTAAAACTGCTGTTTTTTCACTGCAAATAGTTTGAAAAGGTGCTTTGTGTGGAATGGTGAAAATGTTGTAGTAGTTTGTGGGGCGGTGATACAGATGGTTGAGGGTGGTGATGTTCCCTTATGGTGGGCTTTGCAGACAGACTGGATAACTTTTTCGCACGGTTTTATTGAGAGGATTCAACTATCTGCAAACCATGCGAAAGGATTTGCGCGGTAGCAGTGTGGGTTTAGCTATCAAATAAACCACGCAATAAGGATTCGGGCAGTAGGGGGAGTGTAGGTGGAAGTGAACCAATATCCATGACCCCCCTTAATCACTATATTTGAAGTATAGGCAAAAAAAGTTTCGGCAAAACCGTTGGGCGATTTTGCCGAAATAATCTGCAATCTGTAGTGTATGTTTATTCAATCTCTAAACATACACTGCGTGAAATAGTTCAATGCTTTTGAGAATAAGTATGTTTTTATTGAATTATTCCTTAGTTTTGTGAAGAAGATGCTGAAGTTGCTTGATTTTAGAATCCAAATGGGTTTTGATTTGCAGTATGTATTTAGTTTTTAGACTGTTCTATAAGCCTGAGTTGTTATAGTAATGAATCATTGTCTTAGTCTTAGAATAGAGTTATTAGATACTACCTTGGTTCTTTTCTAAAAAGAACATTCATTGGCAAAAACATCATTCAACATTCACGTTGCTCCATCCATTCCACTTTTAGAGATAAGATAATTATATGTATAAAATTACTGACGCTAAAGAAAAAGAACGCCTTCAGGCGATGAGAGAATACAATATATTAGAAATTGATTTTGACTTTGCTTATATCTTAGAATCGCTTGTAGAAATTTGCGATGTGCCCTTTTGCTCAATAGTGGCTATTTATAAAGATGATTATCATGTTATAGCATCAGCAGGTTTCGAAACTCCAAAAGTGTTTCCACGCAAAGGATCGTGTACAGAGTTTATTCATAAAAAAAACAGACTTTGCGAAATAACAAATGTGCAAGAAGAGGCTGAAATAGCGGAGGGAGGTAAAGTACTCAATGATTCAGAAATTGTTTTTTATGCCGGTATCCCCATATATGATTCAAAGGGATACACCTTAGGGATATTAAATATGTTAGACTGGAAGACAAAGGTGCTAACAG
>CAYTJC010000260.1:0-3354 GCA_964437875.1 uncultured Dysgonomonadaceae bacterium | reverse complement strand
AATGGCAGAAGATGAGGAGATCGATCATTTGATCCGCATGGCACAGCGCTTGGAAGGATTGCCCAGACATGCGGGCACCCATGCAGCAGGGGTGGTTATTTCCGAAAAGCCGATGGATCATTACTTGCCTTTGCAGAAAAACAGCGATGTAATTGCATTCGTGCAAGCTGGTTTCATAGGTGCATGGGGCGAATGGCATGCTTCAACTAACAATTTGACTACACTTGAAAACAAGACCCGTATAGTTAATAAGTTGTTAGATGCTCTGCCCAACAACGTTATGATTCAATTGAGAACACCTGCTGCTAAACAAGAGGTATTTGCAACAAAAGAACCTGTTGATAAATCAATTGCTTTTACCAGCGAAAAAAGAGCCCGTGTTGGACATCACAATGATTGTTTTCTTGCCAGTGCTGATGACTATGGAACCTATAAAAACCCTACTCTAGAAAAGCAATATATTAACGAAGAAACTTTATTTGTTCCTATGGGAGGTGAAACATGTCCACCTAGCGGAATCCCAATGTCAGATTGTATAAAGGCAACAGCGGAGATGGAATATTTACGCTGGACGTATCTTCATGCTGATTATTACAGACCAGTTATTAACAATTGGAATAGTCAAGGGTGTCTCGATGAATTCAAGAAACGCTTAGGCTATCGGATTGAGCTGATGGAGGGAACATTTCCTAAAGAGCAAAAAATGGGAGAACCTTTTCAACTCTCAATCAAGCTGACTAACAAAGGATTTGCACCTATTTATCGTAACAAAATTGTTTCATTAATTCTAAAATCCAAAGAAACTGGGAAGTTGCTTGAATATAAACTTTCAGTGGACATTAGACAGTGCAGACCTAGTGGTTTTTTGGAAATTGAAAAAGAAATTAATCTTCAGGGAGTAACTCCGGGTGTCTATAATATGTATTTGAAAATTTCGGACGACGCACCTACATTAGTTGACAGACCTGAATATTGCATTCAGCTAGCCAATGAAAACACTTGGGTTGCTGAAACGGGAATGAATAACCTCCTACATGATTTGAAAATTATTAAATAAAAAAACAAGAGATGAAGAAGATAAAATACAATCTATTTGCAATCCTTTTTGTTTCGATACTCGCAGTTGCTTGTAGCGATGATGAAAAGTTGACAGACCAAGCTGTTTTTAGCTATGTAGCTGATGGGTTCCAAGTAACTTTTACGAACTTTACCTTTGGAGCCAAGGAGTTTGAATGGGACTTTAATGATGGTTCTGAAACCTCATCCCGAAAAAACCCTGTTCATATATTTAAGGAGAAAGGGGTATATATGGTTACATTGACGGCATTTATGGATGAAAAGACAAGTACATTTACTGACTCTGTAGTCGTATCTGGTCCAAACATAAAAATTGATGGTAACTTTACGGATTGGGATTATGTAGATTATATTCACGTAAATGAAGAGGGTACTGGTGGTACTCTTAAGGCAATTAAAGGATATGTGGATGCAGCCAATGTTAACTTTTACTTAGAAGGTACAGAAGAGATGGCTTTTGCGGTAATGAATATTTATATTGATGCTGACAATAACCCAGCAACAGGATTCCAAGCATGGCAACATCCTGCTGGATCTGGTGCTGAATTCTATCTTGAAGGAAATTTAGACTCTGAAAGACCGCAAGATTCTCCAGGAAGCATTTACGATCATACAGGAGCAGGTGGCGGTTGGGGTTGGACACCAAAAGTATCTTTTGCTGATGGCGCAAAGTTCTCCAAAATTCGTACAGATAAAGGTGTAAACATGTTTGAGTTTTCTATTTATAGATCTGTTTTAGGAGACATAAGTGGAGCTGTAGCTGTTGCAATTTTCGAATCTAATGCAGGATGGGCAGTGGTAGGTCAGATTCCTTTAGCAGAACAACCAAACTCGGCATACATAAAACTAGAGTTTTAATTGATAAAAATTAAAACTTCATCCTAAACAAAAAAGCCACTTTCCACTATTGCATATAATGGAGAGTGGCTTTTTAATATTCTTACAGTCCAAACATTAAAATTAATGCTAACTTTACGGTTTGCAATTATATTGACTATTTATACAAAAATGAGGATTCAAGGAATGACTTTTTGAGAGCAGTTAAGGGCTATGCGTATGCTCCCAATGATAATTTAAAATCTAGGAGTCTCAAAAGATGGTGCTTTTTAATCTTTCACTCACTCTCAATCAAGATTTTGTATTACTCTGATAATTTATAATATTAATATTTAATCACAATCACATCATCATGCTCGTAAATCAAGAAAAAACCAGCAATCGACTCTTATCGCTCGACTTTTACAGAGGGTTAACCATGTTTTTACTCATTGCTGAGTTTACAGGACTTTTCAATTACTTTCTTTCGCCAGAACTTAAAGGAACTTTTATTTATGAAATAGGCCGACAACTTCGCCATGTAGATTGGGTGGGCTTGCATTTTTGGGATTTAATCCAACCCTTCTTCATGTTCATAGTAGGGGTGGCTATGCCTTTGTCTTTCATGAATAGAACAAAGAAAGGCGATACGTGGGCACAGCTTAGAAATCATGCGCTTAAAAGAGCCTTCTTGATGTTGTTTTTAGGATGGGCATTGTATTGTATTGAAGCTGGACAAATTGTTTTCAGGTTTCAAAATGTATTGGCTCAGCTAGGAGTCACCTATCTTTTGGCTTTTCTGATAATTCGCAAGCCTGCAGGATGGCAAATAGCCTTCTCATTGCTGCTACTCGTAATCACTGAAGCTTTGTACCGCTTCTTTCCTGTCGAGAACTTCAACAAACCTTTTGTGCCTGGAGAGAACTTTGGGGCTTGGTTCAATGTTCTTATTGATGGTAGCGAAGATGGTGGTCATTGGGCTATGTTTAATGCCATCCCTACTGCAACACATACCATTTGGGGTGTATTGGCAGGCCAGTTGCTCATGAGCAAAAGTTCGGCTAAAAGAAAACTAGCTGTTCTATTTGGAGCTGGAATAATCGCCATAGGTATTGGCTATGGAATTAGCCCGTTTACTCCCATCATTAAACGAATAGCTACAAGTTCTTTTGTTCTTATTAGCGGAGGATGGTCCATAATTGCCTTAGCACTCTGCTACTGGTTAATTGATGTGAGGGGATATAAGAGAATCGTGTTGTTTTTTGCCATTGTAGGCATGAACCCACTTTTCATCTATTTGTTTGCACACGTAGGGGGTCAGAATCTTATAAGAAATGTATTCCGCCCATTTTCTAATGCATTGTTTAGCTGGACTGGAGAGTTGTACGCAAACATTATCCTGAGCACTATTGTGCTTGCCGTGCTTTGGTACTTTTGTTACTGGTTGTATAAAAAGAAGAT
>CAYTJC010000259.1:0-3357 GCA_964437875.1 uncultured Dysgonomonadaceae bacterium | reverse complement strand
AAAGCAGCAGCATAAAATGAAGAAAGAGGATGCCATTATTGGACACCCTCTTTTTGTATATATATATACAACTACGAGTCTGATTAACAACAAGAGAATTCTGTTATTGTAGTATCTCTCTCTTTCTCTCTCTCAGGCAGGCTGTTCGCAATAGTTGCGCACAACGTTGTCTATAAAGTTTAAAAAATCTATGTGTTGCTCTTTTGTTATCATTTGCGGATAGCTCAGTATAAGCAACTCTTGCGGTGCACTATCTAAGCGATAGGGCAGGTGCATAAACCGATAGGGCGTGAGTGTGAAGCCCGCTCTCTCATAAAACTGCAATCTTCTTACGGATAGCTCATTGATGAGGGGGTCTATTTCGAGTATAATAGTGTGTTGGGAGTCTCTTATCTCTTTAATTATTTGTGAGCCATAGCTCTGTCCGTGTAGCTCTGGCGACACGGCAAAATACTCCACATATCTATAGTTGCTCCATTCCCAATAGAAAGCAAACCCGATGAGTTGGTCATTATCCCAAATGGATAAAGGATGGAAGTGTTCGTTCTCGGAAGCACGTATATGATCTTCCAATTTCCGACGTTCGGCAAGGGGGAAGCTACTTTCGTATAAATCCCACACTTGTTTCCACCGTTCGCTATCTTCTTGCTCTATTCTTTTGAATTCCATTTTCAATCTCTGTTTAACAAGCAAAAGTAGTGAAAAGGTTGCAAATTATAAATTATTTGTCTCTAATAGTTGCGTAAAGCTATCATCACCTTCTATATCTCGCACGTTCCATCGGCAGCACACGATTTTCCTTTGGTAACTTCTAACTCCTCTTGCATCTGTGGTAGGTCTTGTTTTTGCCACTTGAAGAATGCTTTTTGCAAGGTTTTTAAGAATGCACCAGCGGGTTCAGAACCTACAAGAGCATGTTTTCTGTTGAACAAGAAAGTGGGCACTGTGTCGAAACCCAAATTGCCAGCCTCTTGTATGTCTTGTTTCACTTCATAGGCATAGTCATCGTTGTTCAATAATTCTTCCACCTCTTTTTTGGTGAGACCTGCCGAAACGCCAATTTCTGTTAGCACTTTGTGGTCGCTATAATCTTTGGCCTCTTCGAAGTAGGCTTTAGATAATAGAAGCATCACTTGTGAGTCTAACTTTTTTGTGGCAGCAAGTTTTACAAGTCTGTGTGCATCTAATGAGTTTGCTGCAATAGCATTTTGCAAATTAGAGGTAACGCCACACTCTTTTGCTAACGCACCAATTTGGTCGTTCATCTTTTTCACATCTTCTTCAGGAAGTCCAGCCGTGTTTTGTAGGTATTCCATTATAAGAACACCTTGGCCATTGCCAGGCAAAGAGGGATTCAATTGAAATGCTTTCCATTCAATTTCTACTTGATCTTTATATTGAAACTGTTCGAGTGCTTTTTCGTAATTAAGCTTACCAAGGTAACAGTATGGGCACATGATATCTGACCATACCTCAATTTTCATTTTCATAAGATATATGTATAATATAATTTTAGTTTGTGTTCAAGTCATAAACAGCCTTAAAGGCATGAATGTTCATACTAATAAAACAAACTATTTTGTTACCTGCAAATATAATTGTAGATTTGAGTTAAAAATATAGCTACAATATGAAAAACAAGCTTTGGACAAAAGACTTTACATTGATAACAGTGGCAAACCTATTGATGGCAGTCGCTTTTTATTTTATGGTGCCTATCTTGCCCGTTTTTCTAACAGACAACTTCTTGGCTACCGAAAGTCAGATTGGGTTGGTACTCTCTTTCTACACCTTGGCTGCACTGCTCATTCGTCCTTTTGCGGGTTATGCCCTTGATGTGATGGGCAGAAAAAGTATATATGTGGGAGCATTGTTGGTATTTTCCTCTATTTTTTTCGGCTATGTGTGGGCCACTTCCATTCTGTTTGTACTGGTGCTCAGGTTTATGCACGGCCTCACTTGGGGTACTATGAGCTCTGCAGGCTCTACCATTGCAGTTGATTTAGTGCCACTGAAAAGGAGAGGAGAGGGTATTGGAGTATTTGGCCTGTCGATGACCATTGCCATGGCTATTGGGCCACTGGTGGCAATAACCATTGCGGGAGATGGGAATTACACGCGGTTGTTTTTTTCTGCAGCACTATTTAGTTTCTTGGGGTTGGTATTGGCACTGTTTGTGCGAATTCCTAGATTATCTACAGCGAAACGAAAGTTCAGCATCACCTCTTTGATAGAGAAGAAATCTCTGCCAGTTTCTATGAATGTCTTTTTTGTGACCATACCTTATGGTGGCATTATCTCTTTCATTGCTCTATACGGACGCTCTATAGGCATTGAGAGCAGCGGACTGTTTTTCTTGCTGTTGGCTGTTGGGATTGCTGTGTCTCGTATATTTAGTGGTAAATCGTTTGATAGGGCAGGTCCTAAAATGATATCTATTCTCGGCATTGGCTTGCTCATTGTGGGATTGCCTCTCTTGGCATTCAATCAGAGTTTCTTAGGATATCATTTGGCAGCGCTGATACTTGGGTTTGGCTTTGGGGTGATTATGGCCAACTTTCAAGCAATAGCCAATCATAAAGTAGCTGCTGAAAAGCGGGGAGCTGCCAACTCCACCTATCTCACCTTTTTTGACTTAGGCATAGGTTTTGGAATGTTGTTGGTGGGATATTTGATTCAGGTGATGGATTATTCTGGGGCATTTATTTTGTGTGCTTTGATTGAATTTATTGCCCTTGCTTTTTTTATCTTTTACACAATGCCCAAATTTAAGCAATTGTCTGAATTGAGAGTTAAGAATTAAAAGTTAAAAGTTAGCTTGATTTTAAACTGTAAGGGCAGTTTGTGAGCTGTGGTTTGTGAATAATTACGAATTGCCAATTACGAAATACCAACTTTATGAGCCTCTTATTGCCGTACTGTTTGAATATTGTGTGCTCTGCTCGCGCCAATTTACAATCGACCTGCCCCGTGAAATAGAAACTCAAATTTCACAGGGTGAATGTTGCGAAGCAATAAAATTGTTTCTCGCCAAGGCGGAAAGACGCAAAGGAAAATGCGTTGATGGCCTAGGGCCAGGTGATTGGCACACTGAGGACGACACTGATTGTACTATCTATCTACCATATACACCCCACAATTAGTAGTCCTTCCTTTTTTTATTTTTCATAAAATGCTCAAATTTAAACGACTCTCCCACACCTACTTTTGACAGATACTTAGAGCCTATTCTGCAATTAAAAATTAAATGTTGAAATAAGTTTTTTTATAATCTTAAAGTCATTAATTTTGTGAGAGAATATTTAAAGATAATACTATTAACACTATTATGGAAAAGAAAGTTATTGTAACGGGAGT
>CAYTJC010000258.1:0-3376 GCA_964437875.1 uncultured Dysgonomonadaceae bacterium | reverse complement strand
TCTGCATCCATTATCAATAAATCTTCAATGTGCGCATATCCATTTGCTCGCCGACGTGCATATTTCAGCATATTTTCGCTAGCGTCAATACCTGTTATCGATACTCCATTCGGATAGTCGGGCAAGCTTTTGCCAGTGCCGATACCTATTTCCAATGTTTTACCATTTGCATCTTTCAACAGTTCTTTTCTCCATTTCGATAGCGTCTTTTCTACTGGCGACAGCACCTTATCATATACAGCAGCATTTCTATCGTAATAGTCTTTTGATTTTTTTTTCATAGAAGAAAGATGAGATTCTTTTTTTTTGACACTCTTCAGCACACACTTGTCAGGTTTCAGGAATGAGATAATAGATGACTGAGTTTGTTTACAAACAGCTCATAGAGACCTATAAGTTACGAATTTGGAATGCACTCTTCACATTCACATATCTCTTGGCCTCTACTCCTATTCTAACGTAGTGTAAGTGGTAAATGTTCAAAGTTTTAGCACCGCTGGGTGAATAAGAATTAAGAATTAAAAGTTAAGAGTTAAGAGTTTTTATGTCACACCCTGTGTTGGTCACTGAAATTTGTTTCCTGACCCTGAAATGGGTCAAAGATGGCACACTGATGACGCTGATTGAGCTGAAGAACACAGATAAATGCGGTTTGAGGTGTGTGGTGTGAGGTGTGAGGTGTGTGAATTACGAATTGCCAATTACCTCGCTGGCGTGGATACTTATCCGTGCCTTTGTCCACTCCATGATTTTAATAGTAGCACTGTTGTAATAAATACTATTGATATAAACAACTGACCATCAACCCCTCGTTGCTAGCGAGATGTAGAGAGAGGCACAAGTCAGAGACTTGCCCCCAGCGGAATAATCACTACACAATTCAAATATCAGTGGCTGTAAGCCATAAACGCATTTCCTTGGCGTCTTTGAGTCTTGGCGAGAAATTCTTTAGTGTGAAATCAAACCTACCCCAATAAAATAATATATTTCATGGGGCAGGCACGATGGGAATTGTGCGGTAGCAAACCACACGGATTGCAATCTACTCGAGCGGACACAAGTCACGAACCAGGTCAGCTAGTGACCTTTCATGTGTTCCACTCAAAAAAAATAGTGGCAGACCAATTCGTCCACCACTATCCTACTTCTATGCTTTACAACTTCTACGTTTCTATTCTATCATTTTAGATGATAGGCATATTCTTACCCGAATCGTCTGCCCAATATCCTTTTCGTTTATAATGATGATGCAATTGATCTTCATAGTCGCGCGTCACAAGAATATCATCCGAATATTCGGGAGACTCTTTTATTCTCTCTTTCGTTAAATCCACATATACTTTTGAATCCTCCCAACTAATACGATCTATCCAACGAGGCGAAATCAACACTTTCTTACCACCCCACCAGTTCTTCGTGTCAATGATGAGATAACGAATGGCCCACGTTTCATTATCAATAATAAAATCTTCTACATGTCCTATCTCACCATCTACAGCTTCTATATTATGCCCCTCTACAGCATCAATGCTTCGCAAATGCGGATCCCATGACTGCTCTTCTTTCAGTTGTAATTCTTTTAATTTTTCATCGTCACGCAATAAATAAGGATAAGCACCCCACATAAACTCACCATGCCAATAGGTTGGATATCCATAATAACTAAAATAATCTTTTTCGAACTGTTTAGAGACGGGTTTGTCACTTTCAAGTCTTGGACTCTCTTCCAATTGTTTCTCGCTCAGATTAACCAATATGTTCTCCTCTTCTTTATCAATAGATTGCAATGCATAAGGCGATACTAAAACCTGTCTGCCAGTAAGCCAATTACCTGTATCTGCTACCAAGTAACGAATAGCCCAATGTCTATCGTCAAAATAAAAATCCTTTACACTTCCAATTTTGCCATCTACCCCTTTTAATTTATAACTTCCTAATGTTTTTGCTTTTGATAACATATTATTTCCTTTTAAATTGTTATTACTACTGCACAATCTTTGTAAATGAGTGCATCTCATTTACGTTCACCACGCTTAATACTACCTAAATTGTTCGCATTCTGTGATATTTTCACTATCTAACTAAATGGTGCTCTCTCTTCATTCATCACATTACCTATCGCTCACTTCAGTCTTCGTGTTTGTCACCTTCTAAGCTATAATAATTGTTTTCCTCATCTTCTTCACCAATAGCTTCTTGTTCATCGTCCAATTCAGCACCAGGAACATCCAAATCCTTACCTCCTAAATTAAGTTTCTTATCCAATGCCTCTTGTCTCAATGCATTGTTGCTTTTTGCAGCTTTGAGCTCAGAGGTTGTTACTTCAGGATTTATATAAGCCTCCTTTTTAAAAGCCTCATAAACATCATCACCGGTGGGATAATAAGGATATCCTGGTTCATTCAAATCTTTCTCTTCGTTTTCCAATATTTCTTTGTTGTCATGTTTATCTTTTTTTTTCATAGCTTTATAGTTTAAGTTAGTATTGTAAAGACCCATTGTAAAACTAAAAATCGGTGATATCCTCAAATTAATACCTCTCCCTCACTAAGGCTCTCTATTTACTCCAATTAAAATATCAATTCTTATTTCTTTACATTTCAACAAGTTGCCTCTCTTTTTTGTTTTACAAGCGTTGCAAATATTAATTAAAAAGAAAACGACAATACAATTGTTGGGTTATGTTTTACAGGTATTGAGTCTTTGCGAGAAATTCACTTAGGTGGTATCAACTGTTAGATTGCCAATCTGTCAAGGCAGAAGTCAGAGACTTGCAAAAGCCAAGGATACCTCACTGCCTGTACCAAAGCCTTTTTGTTTGCAGCATCCTTATTTATAGGTATATAAATCACATTCTTATTCCAGGCTTTCGAGCCCTCTCGTGCATATCTACAACTATTACCCAGCCCTTACCTGAGGTCAGTGATTTGTTAATACCTGATAGACGTTGACCACTCCATGATCCTAAAAAATAGTATTTCTTAAGAACTTAAATTTTATAATCATACCCCTCATTTTTTATGTTTTTCGATAACAAAATAGAGACTTAAAATTTTAAACATACACATAAAATACTACAGTACACACTATTAAATAAATAACGTTATGGCACAAAAAGAGAAAATAAGACGAGAGCAAGAGCAAAATCGTCCTGGACAAGAAACAAAGATGAAACCCCAACCCCAACATGCACCCAAAGGAAAAGGGAGTGACAAATTAAAAGATAAAATTGCCCTTATCACAGGTGGCGATAGTGGTATTGGCAAAGCCACCGCAATACTCTTTGCGCGCGAAGGAGCAAACATAGCCATAGTTTACTTAACTCAACTTTCGCAAGCAATATAACTTGCTAATATACAATAAAAAAGCAGCATAC
>CAYTJC010000257.1:0-3378 GCA_964437875.1 uncultured Dysgonomonadaceae bacterium | reverse complement strand
TGCTCCCGCTTTACTGTAAAGCTCCATGGTTGCTTTCTGACGTTCTACAGCTTTGTCTTGTCCAGGATACTTTGCTTCAATTTCCTGTACCTGCGGTTTAAGAACACGCATTTTAGCTGAAGATTTGTATGATTTGAAGGTCAAAGGAGATATAATCAATTTCACCAACAGAGTCAATAAAAATATTATGAGCCCCATGCCCCAACCCATAGATAAGAAGAAGTTGAAAATAGGAATTACAAAAAACTTGTTTATCCAGCTCAACCAATTCCATCCTAAGTTAACCATTTGCTCTAAATGAAGCTGCTCATTTTTAGCTACATCTTTATTCAACGCCTTCATAGATGTATAATGAACAGGGCCTAAGTAGTATTGGAAATCTGCAAACAACTGCCCAGATTCATTTACAGATACAGGTGCCCATATTTCAGCTCCATAATCTTTTAAATATCCTTCGTCTTCAATACTTTTTGTTGAAAGTATTGTATTGGTAAATGGTTTGCTTGCAATAAATGTGGAGGTGAAAAATTGATCTTTGTAAGCAAACCAATGAATGGGCTCGCTAAACTCTTCAGTTTTATCTTTGTTCTCCGACATTTTCTTTACATCCATTCCCGAATATTTGTAATGAATGGTTGCATATCTGCTTTCAAACTTTCTACCTTTTTCTTGCTGGCGCAACCTCTGATCCCACTTAATACGGAAATTTTGTAAGCTTTCGGCATGCAACTCATTAGCCATTCCGTTAACAAGAATATCAAAATTGATAAGATATCCTGATGTTGGAAGTGAGTAAACAAAATCTACATACTGATCGTCAGTATATCCTAAACGCATTGTCAAGGAATTCCCATCGTCAGATAAAATAGGTGTGAAGTTTTCAGACTCAGTGTTTAATCTAACACTTCGTTTATTGAAGAGTTCTAAGTTGAATCGAGCTTCATCTCCTTTGAAAAGAAACAGAGTGTCTTTATCAAATCTTTTAAAGTCTTTTAATTCAGCAGAGTACATCCAACCACCTTTTGTAGAAACCTTAAGACGAACATCTTCGTTTTCAATGGTTACAAACTCTTCAGGAAGGCTTTTGTTTTTTACAGTAGAGAGTGTATCAATTACTTGTTCTGTATCTTTTTGAGCCACTGCCGAAGGTGTATCTTCTGAAATGAAAGAGTCATCTCCTCCAAAAAAATCTGAAAGAACATCAGAAGAGTCAACTTTAGAATTGTTTGCTTTAATTGTATTCTCTACTTGCAGTTTAGCTCTATCAGCCTCAACTTGCTGAATTGAGTCTTGCATTCTTTTTTGCTCAAGCTCCTCCACATTTGGTTGCTGCGTAATCATAAAAGCAATCATGACAACAGCAATCAAGAGAAATCCAATAATAGTATTTTTATCCATTTGTACTTTATATTGCAGCTTCTATCATTTAGATAAACTGCTATTCTTAAATTATTCCTTTATGTTATTATTAGCTATAGCAGACATAAAACTCATGAACAGAGGATTAGGTGATATGACAGTACTGTTAAACTCTGGATGGAACTGTGTTCCAACAAACCACTTTAAACTTGGCACCTCTATTACTTCTGCTAAATCGGTATCTGGATTTATGCCCGTAAAGATCATTCCATTTTCTTCAAATTGTTTTTTATATAAGTTGTTAAACTCAAAACGATGGCGGTGTCTCTCTTGAATAAGCTCTTTTCCGTAAGCTTTGCAAGCTATTGATCCTTTTTTAAGCAAACAATCGTAAGCCCCTAGTCTCATAGAAGCCCCCATATTGGTCATATGTTTCTGACCATCCATTATGTCAATAACCTTATGAGGTGTTTTTGTGTTCATCTCTGTAGAATTTGCACCCTCCAATCCTAATACATTGCGTGCATACTCAATAACCATACATTGCATTCCCAAACATATTCCAAAAGTAGGAATATCATTTTCACGTGCATATGTTATGGTTGTAAACTTACCTTCTATGCCGCGTTGTCCAAAGCCTGGCGCTACTACAATACCGTCGGCACCAGCTAGTAACTCTGCCACATTTTCTTCTGTAATATTTTCAGATTGAATTGCTTCAAAATCGAGCACCCGATCATGATAGATAGCTGCTTGCGACAATGACTCGTTGATAGATTTATAAGCATCGGGCAATTCTGCATACTTCCCAACCAGCTTAATGACAACTTTTTTTGTAGCATTGCGTCTTTTCTCAAGAAATTCTACCCAAGGTTCTAATGTAGGTTTTTGGCCAACGGGCATGCCCATTTTTCTGAGTACAACTTCATCCATTGATTGCTCTCTCATCATAAGAGGAACCTCATAAATTGTTGGCACGTCAATAGATTGCATTACTGCATCTTGTTCCACATTGCAAAACAAGGCAACCTTACCCAATATTTCGTCATTCAATTCTTTTTCAGTTCTCAAAACCAACATATCGGGTTGTATTCCTTGAGATTGAAGTTCTTTTACTGAGTGTTGAGTAGGCTTTGTCTTCAACTCACCTGCTGCAGCAATATAAGGCACAAATGTGAGATGAATAACCAAACTCTGTTTTCCAAGTTCCCAACGCAACTGACGCACACTTTCCAAAAAAGGCAGGGACTCAATGTCTCCAACCGTTCCTCCTATTTCAGTAATAACAAAATCAAATCTGTTTTTTATACCCAGTTGCTTTACATTTCTTTTTATCTCATCGGTAATGTGAGGTACTACCTGCACAGTTTTACCCAAATAGTCGCCTTTGCGTTCTTTGTTTATAACATTCTGATATATTCTACCAGTTGTAATGTTATTTTCTTTGGTTGTTTGTATATTCAAGAAACGCTCGTAATGACCCAAATCTAAGTCTGCCTCGTGCCCATCTACAGTTACATAGCACTCACCATGTTCGTACGGATTAAGCGTTCCTGGATCAACATTGATGTATGGATCAAATTTCTGAATGGTTACTGAGTAACCCCTTGCTTGTAAAAGCTTGCCAAGCGAAGCTGCTATAATCCCTTTTCCTAGAGAAGAAACAACACCACCTGTAACGAAAATATATTTTGTATTAGCCACAACAATGAATTTTAGAACATTTTTTCAAAATGCAAATGTACAAAAAAAAAGAGAACCCTCTCATCTTTTTAATGAGATTAGAATATAAAGGTTAAAACAAAAGACCAACACGGGATTCACTAAAAGATATGCCTAATCATAATTAGCATGACCATAATTTGCACTTTTCTACTACTTCTGTCTCGATAGTGATAAGGATTTGAGTGTTTTACTTTTTGGATTAAATTTCAATACTATCTCTTATTACAATATCTAGAAGAGTCATATTTTCAGCTTAGTTTCTTAAAACTAAACTTGTCTGACTCATCTTCTATA
>CAYTJC010000256.1:0-3381 GCA_964437875.1 uncultured Dysgonomonadaceae bacterium | reverse complement strand
TTTAAAGCCAGTATAAGAGTCAAATAGTTCAACGTTGTTTTTTCTTGCTATTTCGTTCACAAGTTCACTTGTAACAATTGTTTTAACTGCATACTCTTTGCCAGTTAGTTTTCCAAGCTCTCTCCATCGAGTGATGAGGTAGTAGAGGTAAATGATCATAGTTTGATTACCGTTTACCAGGACAAATTCACCTTCATCATTTCGTATAGCTGTCCCTATGCGGTCTGCATCGGGGTCTGTTGCCATTACAATTTCAGCATTTTTTTCAATTGCCCTTTGCACAGCCATTTCTAATGCCGCAGGCTCTTCTGGATTGGGTGACACAACTGTAGGGAAGTCCCCACTAATCACATCTTGTTCTGGTACATTAATTACATTGGTGAAGCCAACAGCTGCAAGTGCCGCAGGCACAAGTGTAATTCCTGCTCCATGTATAGGAGTGTAAACAATTTTAAGATCATGTTGACGTTCAATAGCATCTGGTGATAAAGAAAGCTTCTTCACTTCTTCAAGGAAAGCTAAGTCCATATCTTTACCAATAATATTGATAAGTATAGGATTGCCCTCAAACTTTATATCATCAACACGTTTTATGCGGTTTACTTCTGCAATTATATTCTTATCGTGGGGAGCTAATACTTGTGCTCCATCATTCCAGTATGCTTTATATCCGTTATACTCTTTTGGATTGTGTGATGCAGTAAGCATAATACCACTTTGGCATCCCAATTTACGAATAGCAAAAGATACTTCAGGAGTGGGTCGCAGAGCTTCAAAAAGATATACTTTTATACCATTTGCTGAAAAGATATCTGCTGAGATTTCAGCAAATTTGCGACTGTTGTTTCTATTGTCGTGACCTATGGCTACTTTTATTTCTGGTAGGTCAGCAAATTCTTGTATAAGATAATTTGACAAACCTTGAGTTGCGCTACCAACAGTGTAGATATTTATCCGATTTGTACCAGCACCCATGATGCCACGTAATCCTCCCGTGCCAAATTCTAATTCTTTATAAAATGCGTCTATGAGCAGTGATTTGTCTTCGCTGTTAAGCATTTGCTCAACTTCTTTTTTTGTTTCTGCATCATAATTGCCTGTAAGCCATGTTTGAGCTTTTTCAGTAACTTTTTGTAACAATGTTTCTTTGTTCATAGTTTTATATTGTCTATTCCGTTAGTGTTTTTTTAAATTAAAATAGAATCTTGTATTTATCGCCAGTTTCTTCAATTACTTTTCGATAATGTTCATTAGGGTAGCCGGGCCTGCTGGGCGAAGCTGGTTGTCCGTGTTCATTGCGTTTAAATTCTCCATTTTCTTCTTTCTTCACAACCCCGTCCAAGTATTTCACCATCATGTATTCACCCATTTTTCTCCATTCTTTTAAACCATTTTCTACATTATAATTAGTGTAGTCGGTTAAGAATTTAATGGCCTCTGTTTTTGACTCATTGTAGAGAGCCAAAGCTTTTTTCTCTATTTCAGGTTGTTGTGTTTCAAAATAACTTTCAATTTTATTTTGCAGTTCTTTTACGTGAACAATTTTGTCACTATAACGATCATATACCATATTAGATACCCAATTGTGTACCCAAAATGCTGATTCCCATGTAAAGTTTAGCAAATCTCCATTGCCCACTTTCATTGATTCGGGAACAGTTGTATTACCCACATATATTGGATAATAAACACTTTGAGCTGCATCATCTAATCCAAACCATAATATACCTCCAATTTCATTGGGTAACCATGATCGTGACTGCGATACAAATGAAAAACCAGTTTGCTGAGTAGAAATAGGTCTTTCGTTGCAATATTCAACTGAGTCCACCTCCCATATCAAGGGCGACCAACGATAGGGTGAGTTGAAAGGACCAGCACCATATTCATTAGACCAATCTAACTCTGTATCTTCATAATGGTCGCGCATGTAGTTTTGTACATCTCTAACCGATAATTGTTTGTCAGGTTTGATATACAATGGCATTGGGTCTGTTGTTTCACCTTTGGCATAGCTCACATATTTAGCCATGTCTTTATTTATATGATTGAAAAACGACCATACTCGGGCTTCGCAAAATCTAAGAGCTCCAAAGTCTATTGGTGCATAAGCTTGAGCAAAGCTGAAGTCTTTATCGCTACCTGTATAATATCCTTTTTCTCGGGCAAACGATATCACGTCGGGAGAATATAAGCAATTTTCTGGATCTTCCAATGGGAATTGTTGAATACGAGCTTGATTTGCATGTGCTGAAACACAATCATCTGGAATACGAACAGCAACCCAAACAGCCCCTTTGTTGCCTACACCTTTCCCTATAAGCTCCATTACCCACGCTTCGTTGGGGTCGGCAATAGAAAAAGACTCTCCGGTACTGTAATATCCGTGTTCTTTTACCAATCCAGTCATTATTGAAATAGCTTCACGTGCATTTTTGGCTCTTTGCAAAGTGATATATATGAGACTACCATAGTCCATAACTCCTGTTGAATCTGATAATTCTCTGCGGCCTGTAAAAGTTGTCTCTCCAATAGCGAGCTGGTGTTCGTTCATGTTGCCAAGTACATTGTATGTTTGTAATACTTGCGGTATTTCGCCCAAGTATTTTCCTGAATCCCACTCATACACTTTTAGTAATTCGCTGGCATTATACTTTTTGGCAGGCCAATGATATAATTCGCCATACAGATTGTAAGAGTCGGCAGAATAGGAAATCATTGTTGAGCCGTCGGCTGATGCTTTTTTACCAATAAGGAAGTTGGTGCAAGAAAAGATGAGGGGTACAGATACCTGAAACGCTAAAATTAATCCAATAATTTTTTTCATTGTAGAAAGAGAATTAAAATTTTGTATTTACAACTTCAAAGATAACTTTTTTTTGTATATTTCAGCTCACAGTTTTTGGAATATTTCTTTTAGTACATGATTTGTTCTCAACAAACCAATTTTTCTCTATATTTGCACTTTTAGAAACTCATTTATTTCATAGCACTATGAACATAGATACGAAGAAAATGAAAAAAGGTTCTTGGGGATTCAATAGTCTTCAAATTGGAGTTCTTTTGTTTGTTGTTGTCATGTTGTTTTTGTTTAGTGATAGCAATATCAAAAAAAGAATTGATAGTGATAGAGAGATTAAAAGTTTGAAAAATCAAATAGAATTTTACAAGAAAAAAATAGAGGAAGATAGAACGAAGCTTCACGAGTTACAATCTGATAAAGAAAACTTAGAAAAGTATGCTCGTGAAAATTACTTGATGAAAAAAGAGAATGAGGAAGTTTTTATTATCAAGTAATAGTTGTTCTAAATGTTTCAATGAAAAATAAATGAAACCTCCATGATTTTTCAAACACCCATGAGCATGAAAATGTATTGATTT
>CAYTJC010000255.1:0-3384 GCA_964437875.1 uncultured Dysgonomonadaceae bacterium | reverse complement strand
ACAATATATTAACCTCAATTAATTCACAATTTATGAAAAAGTACAATTTTAACGCAGGTCCCTGCGTATTACCTCGTCCTGCGGTTGAAGCTTCAATAGATGCTATCCGAAATTTTGATAATACTGGAATTGGTATTTTAGAAATATCACATAGAACTCCAGGATGGGAAAAAGTTATGAGTGAGTGTGTAGCTTTATGGCGCGAGTTGTTGCATATACCAGACAATTACAAAATTCTTTTTGTAGGTGGTGGTGCTAGCACCCAATTCTTCACTGTTCCTGCTAATATAATGACAAAAAAATCTGCCTACTTGCAAACTGGAGTGTGGGCAAAGAAAGCAATAAAAGAGGCTAAGTTTTATGGTGATGTTGAAGTGGTTGCATCTTCAGAAGATAAAAACTACTCTTATATTCCTAAAGAATACACTATACCTACAGATGCAGACTATTTTCATATCACTACTAACAATACTATATATGGTGTGGAGATGAAAGAAGATATTGAAAGCCCTATTCCATTGGTGGCTGATATGTCGTCCGACATTATGAGTCGTCCAATAGATATATCTAAATATGGAATTATATATGGCGGTGCACAAAAGAATGTTGGTCCTGCTGGCGTTACATTTGTTATTGTTCGAGAAGATTTACTAGGTAAAGTTGATCGTGCAATTCCTTCTATGGTAGATTATCGTTCTCATATCAAGGGAGACTCTATGTTCAATACTCCTCCTGTATTTCCCATATATGTAATGTATGAAACATTGAAATGGGTTAAATCTATAGGCGGTGTTGAAGAGATGCACAAGATAAATAAAAAGAAAGCAGCAATGCTCTATGATGAAATTGATCGTAATAAAATGTTTGCTGGAACTGCAGCAAAAGAAGACCGATCATTGATGAACGTGTGTTTTGTAATGGAAGAGGAATTTAAAGACAAAGAAGCTGCATTTATGGAGTTTGCTAAAGAGCAAGGCATGGTTGGCATTAAGGGGCACCGCTCTGTAGGTGGTTTCCGTGCTTCTATCTATAATTCTTGTCCGCTTGATGCAGTTGAAGCACTTGTGAAATGCATGCAAGAATTTGAGAAAAAGAATTCATAAAATAATATATTTGTAGGCTGATTGCTACATTATTCTTAATTTTAGTGGCTCTTTTATAAAGGATAACTTTACCCATTAAAGAGTTTTATATGTGAGTGTTCAGCCTATTCTTATTTTTACAACTTACCTTAAAATAAAAAATAGGTCCTCAGAATCTTAAGGTGTACAATACTAAACCCTTTGATGCGAGACCGTAAACTTTATAAAAAATCAAGCATGAAAATATTAATAGCAACAGAAAAACCTTTTTCAAAAGATGCTGTAAAAGGTATTACAGATGTTTTGGAGAAAAAGGGGCACGAAATAGTTTTGCTAGAGAAGTATTCAGATAAGCAAGAGCTTATTGATGCAGTGAAAGGAGCAAATGCTATCATTATCAGAAGTGATATTATAGACAAACAAGTGCTGGAGGCAGGCAAAGATCTGAAGATTGTAGTTCGTGCAGGTGCAGGATATGACAATGTGGACTTGGAAACGGCTACAGCAAACAATATTTGTGTAATGAATACTCCTGGTCAGAACTCTAATGCAGTGGCAGAACTTGTACTGGGCATGTTGGTATATTTAGCAAGAAATGGTTTTGACGGAACTGCAGGAACAGAATTGAAAGGCAAGAAATTAGGATTGCATGCTTTTGGATATATTGGTAAAATTGTAGCTCATATAGCTCAAGGTTTTGGTATGGAAGTATATGCCTATTCTCCATCTTTATCTAAGAATCCAGAGCGTGGGAAAGAGCACGGTGTTACAGCTGTGAAAACTCCCGAAGAACTTTATAATAAGAGTGATATAGTATCATTGCACATGCCTGCAAATGCTGATACAGAGGGTCGTATTAATTATGACTTAATGAGTCGCTTGCCCAAAGATGGAGTTGTTATCAATACTGCTCGTAAAGAAGTTATAAATGAAGCAGACATGGTGAAGATTATGACGGAGCGGCCTAAATTTAAATATGCTACTGATATCAAACCAAACAATCATGATGAAATGGTTGAGAAGTTTGACAAACGTTACCTTGCATCTGCAAAGAAATGTGGAGCTCAAACATCTGAGGCCAATATGAACGCTGGCATAGCTGCAGCGGAGCAAATTGTAAACTTCTTTGAGAATGGAGACGAAGAATTTAGAGTGAATAAATAATGCCAACAAGGTGTATGAGCTTGCTTAAAGTTTAAAATACTTATCTAAACAATTTAAAGGCGAAGGTGCTGAAGGAGTTTTAATACTTTTTTTGCACCTTCTTTTTTTAGAAATAATTATAAACTATCCGATATGAAGAAATTAAGATTCAAACTCTCCCTTGTTCTTTTTTTTACACTGTTTTTAGGAGTCTCGTTTTTGTTTAGCCAACAGTTGAGAGTAGCTAGTTATAACCTCAGATACGATAATCCAGAAGATTTACTCAATAACTGGAAATATAGAAAAGATGTAATTGGAAAGCAGATTCTTTTTCACGACTTCGATATTTTTGGCACTCAAGAAGGCTTCCATCATCAGCTTGAAGATTTATCTCAAAGACTTCCAACTTATGCTTATATAGGTGTGGGAAGAGATGATGGAAAGAAGGAAGGAGAGCACTCTGCAATCTTCTATAAAACAGATATGTTTCAATTGTTAGAACAAGGAGGTTTCTGGCTTTCGCAAGATCCAACGCACCCAAATAAGGGGTGGGATGCAGTCTTGCCTCGAATATGTTCGTGGGGTAAGTTTCGTGAGAAATCAACGGGTCTTGCTTTTTTCTTTTTCAATGTCCATTTCGACCATGTTGGTACTGTAGCTCGCAAGGAAAGTGCTAAGCTCATTTTAGAAAAAGTAAAGGATCTTGCAGGTAATTATCCTACAGTGCTGACAGGCGATTTTAATGTAGATCAACACAGTGATAGCTATCTTGTTTTGAATAACTCGCATGTTTTGATTGATGCTTACCACAAAGCAACCTTAAAGTATGGAGCAGGAGGAACTTTCAATGGTTTCAACGTTGATTCTCGCTCAGAGAGTCGCATTGATCATATTTTCGTGACCAATAATTTCAGGGTTTTGAAGCATGGTATTCTAACAGATACATATCAAACTTCAAAAGCAGATTTGGAAGAACTCGTTAATTCGGGAACTTATCCGCAAGAGATTATTCTGTATCAAAGTAAGGCCAGATTACCTTCCGATCATTACCCCGTTCTATGTGTGATAGAATACAAAGTTGCTGCTGCTAATGATTGAATTAAGGTATTGAATCTTTTGCGAGATGTTTTATATGACACGCATATTATTTTCAAGTTTG
>CAYTJC010000254.1:0-3424 GCA_964437875.1 uncultured Dysgonomonadaceae bacterium | reverse complement strand
AAATATCACAAAGGATTTCTAAGAGCAGGATTTATGGCCATGAATCCAGTAACTGGACATGTTAAAGCCTATGTTGGTGGTCCTAACTTCACCTTCTTTCAATATGACATGGTGACCAAAGGTAAAAGACAAATTGGCTCTACCATAAAACCATTTCTATATACTTTGGCTATGGAAGAGGGAATGACTCCTTGTGACAAAATGCTACATGTAGCCCAAACATTAGAAACCGAAACAGGAGAACTATGGACACCAAGAAACCCAGGAGCTAAAGAAGTAGGACAAAGAGTAACTATCAAATGGGGACTTCAAAACTCCAGCAATTGGGTCACAGCATACCTCATGAAACTTTTCTCGCCATATACATTTGCAAGACTTCTGCATTCGTTTGGTTTAGAAACTCCTGTAGATCCTGTTGTATCATTGGCACTTGGGCCATGTGATGCCTCTGTAGAAGAGATGGTAAAAGGATATACTGCTTATGTAAATAGAGGTATTCGCATTGATCCTCTTTATGTATCACATATCGAAGATTCTCACGGTAATATTATATCTACATTTGTTCCTCAAATGAAGGAAATATTCAGCGAATCAACTTCATTTAAAATGCTTGATATGCTAAAGGCTGTTGTAGATGGTGGAACTGGCGGCCGACTAAGATTTCGTTACAACCTTAAAGGTGAAATGGGAGGAAAAACAGGAACGACACAAAACAACTCCGATGGATGGTTTATGTCTTTCACACCCCAAATAGTAGCTGGAGCTTGGGTGGGCGGAGATGAGCGAGCAATCCATTTTGATAATATGGCACAAGGACAAGGTGCAAGTATGGCCTTGCCGATACATGGATTGTTTTATCAAAAAATATATGCTGACCCCGACTTGAAGATGAAAGACAGTGGCGTTTTCGAGATTCCAGAAGAATTCAAAGATCCTTGCGTCGATGCAAATCAGCCAACAGTTATCGATTATGAGGACTATAGAACTAAAAAGCCTAAAATTGGAATAGACGACATGTTCGATTAATTCCCTACAACACATATAAAATAGAAAGAGAGCATTCTGAAATTTCAGAATGCTCTCTTTCTATTTTATACAAGTAAGCTATAAGCTTTAAAACTTTTTTCTCCTCAAGTTTAAACTACTTTTTCGTCTTCCATATTTACATTCAACTTTAATGGATCCATCTCCTCGCCCCAATAAATAGTTTGGTGCGGAAAAGGAATCTCTATACGGTGTAAATCAAAAGCCTCTTTCAACCGTTTGCGGTATTCACGCCCTATCCCCCACTGTTGGCCAGGTTTGGTTCTGATGCGTCCTCTTATGACCAATGCACTATCGCCAAAATCATTCAAACCCGACACTTCCATTGTATCCAACATTTTACCTTTATACTCCTCCTCAGCAAACATACCATCGCCTACCAATTGCATCACTTGCATCACTTGTGCAATATCTTCTTTGTAGGCAACTCCTATATTAAACACCATTGCCGACCAACCTTTCGTCATATTGGATATAGTGTTTATTTTTCCATTCTGAAATATATGAACTACTCCCGATGAATCTCTAAGAGTGATGGTACGCAGTTCTATCTTCTCAACCTTCCCACTCGTGCCATTTAGTGTAACCACATCTCCTGTGCGAATACCATCTTCGAGAAGAATGAAAAAACCTGCAAGAAAATCACGCACTAGTTCTTGCGAGCCAAACCCGACAGCCAAACCAATAATACCAGCACCTGTCAATATTGGTGCTATATCAATATTTATTTTCCCCAGAAATATCATCCCAAAAATAGACCAGATAACAACACGAGTTGTTTTACGCAAGATACCCATTAGGGTGTTCAGTCTTTTTTCTACTTCTAAATCAGGCTCTTCGTTGCGATAGGCCATACGTTTTAGCAAAATGCCCTTAAGTTTGTTTACCAAGCCCGATGAAACCCTTAAAACAACAATTAGCAAAATAATTAGAATGAAAATTGAAAGCAGGTCTGTTACTAACCAGCGAGTAAGTATATGAGCAAATTGTGACCAGTAATCTATTGTGAAGTATTTTTCCATAATGAAATTATTTGTTTATGTTAAAAGTACAACGCTATTTTCTATTAAATAAAAAAAGCGTTGCGTAAACAAAAGTATTCAAAATTAAACAATTTGCAGTGCTTAGTGCCAACATCTTTCAACAAACCTATCTGCATATTGAAACCTCAGGCACTTTATTGGTATATCAGATGCCTAGATTTCTTTCTTTTCCTTTACATCAAGCAGTGTGCCACACTTGCCATTCAATACAGGTACATCATCTGTTTCTATTAATCTTCTAGTAAAATAAAAAAGATTCAGAATGTCAAGCATCTTCAAAGTAACCTGTATTTTTTTTTCATATAGATATACACCTGAAAAAGTGACCACATTTTCAGTTTATGTCTTTGTATCTCTACAAAAGTCCTAATAAGTTTTATTTACGGTTTTGTATCACTACAAAAGTCCCAATATTTTTTATTTGTGGTTTTGTACCCCTACAAAAGCTTCAATATATTTTATTTGCAGTTTTGTACCCCTACAAATGTCCAAATATATTTTATTTACAGTTTTGTACTACAACAAAAGTCCCAATAAGTTTTATTTGCGGTTTTGTACTACTACAAAAGCATAAATATTTTTTATTGAGACTTTTGTAGGGGTACAACGAGAGAAATCAAATATAACGAGTAAATCTTCTGTTTTCGACCATTGTATTTATACATTTTCAGCAGATGTTAGTAGGTCACAATAAAATAGCGGAGGTGTTGCTAAATTATATACTTTCTTCATTACAGCAAGATATAGGTGAAATCATTTAACGGATCACTTGCAAAAGGAAACTGTGTTAGCATTGGGGCATATCACTTCTAATTCTAAATTATTATTTATTTCGCACTGCGTGTATATTACAATTTATGACTTTATTAGGTAAAACATTTTGTAGGTCTAAGATTACATTTTTCACAGTGAAAACTTTCATCCACGGTCTACAAAATGATTGAATTCACATAATTCTCTTTTTTGTCCATTTTTTTTGGGAATTGACATCATTAAACTCCAATTCCCGTCTAAACATTTTCTTATCATTAGTCGATTCTTTGATCTTAGGTTGCTTTTTTTCTTTCACGCCCTTTATCTTCGATATTAGTCTTAAAATAAGTCGTTTTAACGATTCAAAACATTCTTACGGCCTAAGATTGCGTTTTAAAAAGATGAACGTCCAATTGTAGGTATAAGATTTGATTTCCACCTGTTATACTGCACTTATTCGAGTGAATTATCAAAAACAACTGACTATTATTTGCAAATTGACATTAATGTAACTTGGGAATAATGGGAGTGTCATATAAAACACCTCGTTAGAGACGAGAATTCATTTAATGTCAATTTGCAAA
>CAYTJC010000253.1:0-3428 GCA_964437875.1 uncultured Dysgonomonadaceae bacterium | reverse complement strand
TCATCGGCATCCATCTTGCCCCTCAGGGTGTTGGCTATGTTCCAGAGCTGTTGTTGGAGCTGTTTCTTATGGTCTTCAGACATGTTTTTTTTAATTGTGTTAATAATAGGGTATAAAATTAAAGATAATTGAGAGATAAAGCAAATGTATTTGATGGGAACTAGGAAATAGGGACTAGGGACTAGGGACTAGGAAATAGGGACTGGGAACTAGGGACTAGGAGCTAGGGACTAGGGACTAGGAACTAGGAAATAGGGACCGGGAGCTAGGAACTGGGAAATGCAATTAAAGACCCCAATGGCCAATGGTGGAGCCGTAGAGATGCAATGCTTTGCGTCTTTTGAATACAATGCTAGCCTAAATGGTGGGGCAATCTTTGTAATGTGCTAGTCGTTAGCTACATGCAGAGGGGTGAGATTGTTTAGAATGGTGTGATATGTATTTGGTTGAAGTGTTTTTATATTTGTGGAGGTCATTTTGTCGTTCAACAAAGACGTGAAAACAATTGCAATGGTCATTTTGTAATTGTACAAAGCCCCTAAATAATTGCAAAGGTCACTTTGTCATTAGACAAAAGCACTAAAACAATTGCAATGGTCGTTTTGTAATTGGACAAAGCCCCTAAATAATTGCAAAGGTCACTTTGTCATTAGACAAAAGCACTAAAACAATTGCAATGGCCATTTTGTAATTGTACAAAGCCCTTAAACAATTGCAATGGTCACTTTGTCATTAAACAAAAGCACTAAAACAATTGCAATAGGCGCATTGTCATTATACAAAAACACTAAAACAATTGCAATGCCCATTTTGTCATTATACAAAAACACTAAAACAATTGCAATGCCCATTTTGTCATTATACAAAAACACTAAAACAATTGCAATGCCCATTTTGTCATTGTACAAAAACACCAAAACAATTGCAATGCCCATTTTATCATTGCACAAAAGTGCTAAAATAAGTAAAATGACCACTCTCCCTTTTTGCAAAACCACTAAAAATTAAATTATAGTGTATTCGCAAAAACATAGATAGAGTTGCTAAAATAAAAATTACACGTTTTTTCACCCGTACAAAAAAACAACTGGTAGGTATTACCAGTTGTCAAGCATCAGCATGATGCTATAAAAATGCAGTTTTAATAGTCACTTATTTTTCGGCACAAAAAAAGAGTAGATGAAGAGAAGAAAACAGCACTCTGGAGCTACATGTTTAATATTTGTTTGAAATAGTCCAACCCCATAACAGCTTTATCTATTTGACTCTATAACAGTTACAACAATCTGTTAAAAGGACTGATTCTTTTTTAGTTAAATATCCTCAGTTTCTTGTTTTATATACAATTATTATTATTACCTTTGCTTTTATGAATACATGTTGTATTCTGAGATTATTACTCACAGAGGTAATCTCGCTCTTTGAAATCTGAAACAAACAGGCTGTATCAGCAAGTAAAAACTTGAGGTTACCTACTGAGGAATAGACTCTTTTTTATAATTAAAAAATATTCAAAATGAATAAAACAATTTTAAATATTACCTTTTCTAGGTTGCAAAAACGAGAAATTAAAAATTTAACCCTCAGAGTAATTAAAGCTGTGGACGGATATGATCCTGAAGCACTTAAAATCAAGGAAATCTATGATTTACTTGTGGAAATGAAACCGCAAATTGACTCTCTCCAGCTGAGACATCTAGCCCATCCAATCAGTGATGACTTAAAAGCATTGCGCAGACAACGCATTGCATTTGCACAAGGAATTGTTGATCAGATGAAAACGCTAGAATATGGTGCCACTGGAGATAAAAACTCTCTAAAAGTAGCAAAGCCGCTAATAATGCAACACTTGAAAGGTTTATCACGATTAGGCGATGGAGCCATTTATGATAATATTTACACGTTTTCGTGTCTTCTTTCAAAGAGTGAAGAATTGATGACGGCAATAAGTACTTTAGAACTAGAGAGACCTTTGGAGAATTTGCTGAATGTAAACTCAGCTATTGAGGCACAATTTCTTGCTAGGAGTAAAAGCATTTCGGAAAGACCGAAGAATCCAACTCCTACCATTGTAGCTGCCATTAAGAGTGCACTAGACTATTTGTTTAAACAAATAGAAGTAGCACAAATTAAGAATCAAGAGTTGGATTATACGCCTTTAATCGACGAGTTGAACGAAGCTATTGTTTATTATAGAACAATATCAAAAGCTCGAGCGTCGTACAACAAAAAGAAAGCTGAAGGAGTGCTTGATGAGGACGAAGTTGTTGAAAAAGACAATGAAGTTGTTGTTGAGGACGAATCTGAAGTAATTTTGATGTCTAATGAACCTGCTGATAGGATGTATCCTATATCGGTGGAAATGGACAACGAAAACTCAGACCTTTTAGATATAGAAAAGACAGTCGCAGAGTCTGGAAAACAAACGCGACTGCCAATTGTTTCTACTGAAGCTTAATTTTTTGTCGTGCTGAAATGCACGGAAGCCCCGGTGCCTGTTATCGGGGCTTTTTTATTTGCCCGTCGTCTAACAGTTTGGTAAACTTAAAGGTTGCCATCATCTGTATATCTCATATATGGAGACAGCAAAACCGTTAGTTATATTTATACAATGTAATCTATACTGATTGTTGTTTCTAATTTTGTTCTTTTTACTCCTTTTTAATGTGTATATAACGCTTGGTTACAAATTCATTATGTATAGACAGGTGTCTATATTGGATTATTCCTCTTCCGATTTCCTTACGGTAGTACAAAAGTACTATTTTAATCTACATCTTACACACAAAGTTGCTCTTTTAATGATCTTTTACTACTCTTTTAACGTTAATGGCCGTGAAATGTTCGTTAAATAGGTTGTAAATGACAATAAAGAGGCGAAAATAGTCGAAATGTGGGCGAAAATCGTCGAAATGTGTCGCAAACGGGGTAGTTAACTTTTTATTAACAATTTTGGGTGTGTGAGGTGTGGGGTCCGACGGTTCCTGAGCGTAGTCGAAGGGCGGTTGAATGTTTCTGCTGTAGAGACGCCCAACCTGGGCGTCTCTACGCAATCAGCCAGGCTCCCTTCATTTATAATCCTTTCATCATGGTTCAGACATTTGCTGCCGCGCGAGTCCTCTCGCGTGGTTCTAATGGTGAAAGGCTGAACACCACCACACGATGGGAATCGTGCGGTAGCGGTTAAAGCATACATTTTCCTATAGAAACACACACTAAGTCTGCCTTGTAAGATAGGAGGCACAAGTCGGGAGCATTGCCACTGTAATTGCCCAATCTTGAGATTGTACAGACGCCCTATATGGGCGTCTCTTCGCAATCAGCCAAGATTTCTTCATTAATAATCCTTTCATCATGGTTCAGACATTTGCTGCCGCGCGAGTCCTCTCGCGTGGTTCTAATGGTGAAAGGCTGAACACCACCACACG
>CAYTJC010000252.1:0-3429 GCA_964437875.1 uncultured Dysgonomonadaceae bacterium | reverse complement strand
AAATCGCATATAGGTTGTGCATATTGTAAGTGGCTACTATCAGCCACATGAATTATTACGTTCATTATACAGCTATAATAAGAAGTGATTTTTTGATGTTAATTGGAGTCTGCATAAGCAGATAAAGAGGGGTGATATATACAAACCAAGAACTGGTAGTAATATCAAGCGTTTAAAGAGCGTCGTCGTCGTCGAACAACACTATTTGCTTCTGATGAGGTAATATGTGAGAATATTTTCTTCATTGTTATTACAAAAGTAAATATAATATTCTTATTTCCTACAAAAAAGACAGATATTTTACAAAGACAGTGTGAAAAAGATATACATCTCGTTGATTTGCTGTTTTTTTACAAACTTCAACATCGAAAAACTTGATAATTTCAGAAAAAACGTTACTTTTGTTATGCTATAAGAATATTGGTGTTTTCTACTTACTATCTTCACACCACATCTAATCTCACCTTAAAAAAGAAAAGAATATGACGCACGAGAATAAATACCGCGCCTATACACTTCACAATTACAAAGATCTACCTCAGATTAAAAACCTCTCTCCACAAGACATAGAGGCAATTGAAGTGGTTGGCAGAGTACTACCCTTTAAAGCAAACAACTATGTTGTTGAACAACTGATTGATTGGAACAACATTCCCAACGATCCAATATTTACACTCACTTTTCCCCGAAAAGAGATGTTGTCTCCTGAGCATTACGAACAAGTGTTAAAACTACTAGACAGCAATCCTAATGACTCGGCTTACAAAGAAAAAATAGACAAAATAAGAAGAGAGCTAAACCCCAATCCTGCAGGTCAAGAACAAAATATCCCTACACTAGAGGGCGAGAGACTTGATGGAATGCAACATAAGTACAGAGAAACAGTTTTATTTTTCCCAAGTCAAGGACAAACTTGCCATGCCTATTGTACTTTTTGCTTTAGATGGCCACAGTTCTCGGGTATGAACGACCTCAAATTTGCTATGAAAGAAGCAGATTTGTTGCACGAATACCTAAGGCAAAATAAAAGTGTTACAGATGTGCTCTTCACTGGAGGAGACCCTCTAACGGCAACAGCAAAAATACTCTCCAACTATATTGAGCCACTACTCACCGAAGAGTTTGCTCACATACGCAACATCAGAATAGGCTCAAAATCTTTAGCCTATTGGCCCTATCGTTTCCTCACAGACAGAGATGCCGACAATTTAATTGAACTATTTACAAAAGTGAAACAAGCGGGTAAAACCTTAGCTTTTCAAGCACACTTCAATCATCCCACTGAGCTTTCTACCGATGCAGTGAAGGAAGCAATTCAGCGTATTAAGAGCACAGGAGCACAAATACGCACACAGTCGCCACTTCTTGATAAAATAAACAACGAACCCGAAATATGGGCCAAAATGTGGCAAAAACAAGTTGACCTGGGTTGCATTCCTTACTACATGTTTATTGCCCGCGATACAGGATCTAAAGCATTCTTCGAAGTACCATTAGATCATGCTTGGGAGTTGTTCCGCAAAGCTTACTCAAGCGTAAGTGGTATTTGCAGAACTGTAAGAGGACCTAGCATGAGTGCCTTCCCTGGCAAAGTAATCATCACAGGAGTGACAGAAGTGAAAGGCGAGAAAGTCTTTATTCTAAAATTTCTACAATGTCGCAACCCCGATTTAGTAGGAATTCCATTTTTTGCCAAATACAAACCTAATGTTACTTGGCTTGATCAATTAGAACCTGCATTTGGAGAGAAAGAGTTTTTTTATGAAAAAGACAATCTCCTAGGAGACACTTCAGACACTCGTGAATTGTGGGGATAAAAAGACAAGACTAAATAAAACAAATAGCATCCTAAGTGAGCTCTAACAAGCAATTTAGGGTGCTTTTTCATATTTAATAAGAAACCCAATTGGTTTCGATAATTAATAAATTTTGCATTGAGTGTAAAAAAAATTGCTAACTTTGAATTTTACAGTTCAAACAACTCTAATTATTTTCAAATCAAGTAAACAAATTCACTTCTAACACACTCTAAAGAGCTTGATAATAAAACATTCGCTTATATGGCAAACAATAAGAAATCCTTTTCATCGATTCTTAAAACAATCTCACAGGATCGAGACAGAACAAATATCCTCCGGAACGGAGAGCAAAAAACAATAGCTTACCTAGTTCAAAGAGTACCCAAGTGGCTCACCTCTGATGGCCTTACCTTCATAGGTTTATTGGGCAACCTATTTGTTGGTCTTTGCTTTTTACTAGCATCGCCATTGGTTTTTGATAATCCAATCTTTCTATTGATAGGACTGCCAGGATTTCTTATCAATTGGTATGGTGATTCATTGGATGGCCGTCTAGCTTACTACCGCAACACCCCGCGCAAATGGTATGGTTTCAGTCTTGATGTTACTGTTGACTGGGTGGGCTTAGCAATGATTGGTCTCGGATTCTTTTTTTATGCAGTTCCTCAATGGAAATGGCTTGGTTTTGTTTTTGTAGTTCTTTATGGTTGGGAAATGCTAACAGCGCAACTTAGGTATTTAGTTACTGGTAAATATTCTATTGACTCTGGCATTGTGGGGCCTACAGAGCTACGCGTAGTTTTAATGGCAATTATTACTTCAGAATATTTCTTTACAGGATCTATCTACTACCTAGTCATTATTGCTTGTGCAATTCTTGTATTTACAAACCTTACCGACACTAGAAAACTATTGAAAGTAGCTGATGAAAGAGACGCTAGAGAGAAAGCTGAGAAAGCTGCAAACAAGACACCAAAAAGTAAAAGTAAGCTAGATACATTGATACTTAAATCAGACAGAGTAGCTGAGTAATTGCTGCTCAAAAGTATAAAATGAGGACTGCTCAATTACTTGGGCAGTCTTTTTTTATGTCTTTTCTATAAGAGACACAATGCCTTGTTTCTAAATTTTCTCTATTCCCCCCTCTTTTATCTCGGCTTATTCCTTTTATATTTAATGATGCTATACAGCAACATAGACATCCCAAACAGTGTTAAAAGCAAAGAGAGGTAAAAGGTAAATAGAGTGTTTTCTGGTATATATAAATAATCCTCATTGGTCATCCGCCAAATCAGGGGTATTGTTGGTAGCATAATTATAACGAGAATCATATGGCGCATATACTTTCCAATCTTTTTCTGCAAAATAGTATCAACTATAATACTAGCAAATACAATAAAGACAATTACAAAAGTTGGTGATGTGAAATAACTCATAATACAAATTGTTTTGATATGTTTCTTTTAAACCCTATCTTCCTTTTTAATCATTTTCTGCAAAAAAATATTACTCGGCATAGTGATTTTCTTATCGTCCTTGGTCTTTATCGTAATGAAAAAGACGCCTATATCATTTAAAACCCCCTCTATTTCATAGTCCTTTTCCATTATTGTCAATGAATCGCCAATCT
>CAYTJC010000251.1:0-3440 GCA_964437875.1 uncultured Dysgonomonadaceae bacterium | reverse complement strand
ATGGGCATTCCATATATTGGAGTATCTATTGCATCTCTTGCAGCAGGGTTCAGAACATCGTTAGCACCAATAACAACTACAGCATCTGTGTTTTTAAACTCATCGTTCAGAGTGTCCATTTCATAGAGTTTTTCATACGAAACATCGGCTTCTGCCAAAAGCACATTCATATGTCCTGGCATACGACCAGCAACAGGATGAATAGCATATTTTACCTCTGCTCCGTTTAATTCAAGTTGATCGGCCAACTGTTTCACCAAATGTTGTGCCTGTGCTAAAGCCATTCCATAGCCCGGCACTATTATAACAGATTTAGCATCTGCAAGAACAGTTGCTGCTGTTTTCGTCTTTTTGTTTTTGTGCAGAAGTTTTTCCTGTTAAGATATCCATTAAGCTTCTATTCATGGCTTTGCACATTATCTGTGTGAGCAACAATCCAGAAGCTCCAACAATTCCACCAACAGCCACAAGCAGTATGTGCCCAATAGCCATACCAGCAACAGCTCCCGCTACTCCACTTAGAGAGTTGAGCAACGATATTGTGATAGGCATGTCTGCACCTCCTACTCTTATAGCAAACACATACCCAAACGATGCACTGAACAAGATACCAACAATTAGAATAAAATAAGGACTCGATATAACAGGAACTGTTGTGCCTATAAATAGTGCCAACAAAACAGCTACAGCCGATCCAAATAAGGTGAATTTTGTAATTGCACCATGATTTTTATATACAACAGGTTTCTGTGGCAATATTCGATGCAATTTGCCAGCGGCAATCAAACTTCCCACCAAAGTAATTACACCTATCACCAAAGCCAATGAGGCAGTAACATTAGAGAAAACAATGTAATTTGTTTCTGCAAGTCCTATTCCCAACAAAGAGAGTGACCCTACAATTGCGGAAGCCGCTCCCCCCACTCCATTGAGCAAGGCAACCATTTGAGGCATTTGAATCATTTTTACGCGTTGATACATCACAAGACCAATGAGTAAACCAATGAGCAGGTAAATATAAATAGAAGTTACACTTAAAATTTCATATCGTATGAGTGTAACAACAATTCCTGAAAACAATGCGAATGCACTAAGCAAGTTGCCATTAACAGAAGTTCTCACTTTAGTCATCATCCAGATACCAGTAATAACTAATAGGGCTAAAACGCCACAAATAATATAATATAGTGTTAAACTCATTTCTTTGTAGCTTTTTTCTTATTAAACATGCGGAGCATTCTATGTGTTACTCCAAACCCTCCCATTACGTTGATTGCTGCTAAAACAATAGCTATACCTGCAATAACTTGCCCTATAATGGAACCGGTAGGAGTAGATATATATGATATTCCTAATGCCACCATTGCACCCAAAATAGAGATACCAGACAATGCATTCATTCCAGACATAAGGGGAGTATGCAGAAGGCTCGGTACTTTTTTAATGATAAAGTATCCAACCACTGTAGAGAGTATAAAAATTAGAACTAAAATAAAAGGATTCATTTTGTATATTGATTTAAAATAAAAATAGCTGTTCTAATAATCAGTTAAATCATCAAAACAGCTACCTGTTCATTAATTCTGAATTATAATTAAGCTATTCCCATTGCTTCTTTAGTTCCATTATGAACAATTTCTCCATTGTATGTAACCAATATAGAGCGAACAATTTCGTCGTTCATATCCAAATTCATTTCTGCATTTTGGGTAAGGTATTTCACTAAATTGTAAACATTATTGGCAAACATCCAAGTGGAACTTGTAGGAAGCAATCCTGGTATGTTTTTAATTCCTTGAATCATTACTCCATGTTTTACCTCTTTCTCTCCAGGTGTTGTAATAGCACAGTTTCCTCCTTGGTCAATTGAAATATCTACAACAACAGAACCTTTCTTCATGCTTTTTATCATATCTTCTGTCAGCACTATGGGTGCCACTTTTCCAGGAATTAAAGCACTACAGAAAATAATGTCCATATCGGTAATTACTTCCGATAATACTTTGCGCTCTTTATGCAACCAATCATCAGAGAGCTTGTTAGCATATCCACCTTCTGCAACAGCTACCTCGGCAGGAATATCAAATTCAATTACTTTTGCTCCTAAACTTTTTGATTGCTCCACAGCTGCAGGTCTAATATCGAGTGCATAAGTAATTGCGCCCAACCTTTTTGCAGTAGCAAGAGCTTGCAAACCTGCAACACCTACTCCAACTACTAAAACCTTGGCAGGTTTCAACATACCCACCGCAGTAAACATTTGAGGCATGAAGATTGACAAATCGTTTGCTGCCATTAGAATACCCTTATAGCCAGCACAAGTACTCATAGAGGTCAAAGCATCCATATTTTGTGCACGCGATATACGAGGAATTCCGTCCAGTGTGAGACTTATTACACCAGCAGCAGCAAGATTTTTTACCATTTCATGATTTACTGGGGATGCCGGATGAATAAAAGTTATCAGATATTGACCCTTGTGCATCATATCCACTTCGTGCATGTCCAATGTTTTATTGAAAAGAGGCTCTTTCACTTTAAGTATTAAATCAGATCTTTTGTAGAGTTCTAATGGAACTGCAACTAATTCAGCACCCATAGCGAGATAATCTTCATCGTGATAGAGTGAGTTGACTCCGGCTCCCTTTTCAATTAAAACCTTTTGTCCATCTTCAATAAACTTTTTCACTGTTTCGGGGCTTGCTGCTACTCGCGCTTCACCCACCATAATTTCTTTAGGAATTCCTATTGTCATAATGTATAAATGTATTAGAATAGTTTTTTTAATAATATTAAAGGCTATTTCATTGTGCCAATCATGTATTATACTACATTGATTTGCATGGCAAATTTATGCATAATAAGTAAGAACAACAATTTATTAAGTCTTTAAATTAGTACAACAACACGATTGGAATAATGTACAGTACTTAGATAGTAAACGCTTTATCTAGCATATTAATAGCAACATCCACGATAAGTGTACAAAATGTAATTAAAATGCGAAAGTTTAAAATTATTCACATATTTAGGGCTGTTTTTATAGACTCTTGCCTTGAAAATTTTCTCTATTAAATAATAAAATGCTACATTTGCACATCAGTTAAAAAGAACAATTTTTTAATACATTATAAATATGGTAAATTATAAAGATTTAGGTCTTGTAAACTCGAGAGAAATTTTCAAAAAAGCTTTCGAAGGTGGGTATGCAATCCCAGCGTTTAACTTCAACAACATGGAGCAAATGCAAGCAATAGTTTCGGCATGTGTTGAAACTAAGTCTCCTGTTATTTTGCAAGTTTCAAGTGGTGCGCGTAAATACGCTAACCAAACTTTGTTGCGCTATATGGCACAAGGTGCAGTTCAGTATGCAAAAGAATTGGGTTACGAAATTCCAATCGTTCTTCACTTAGACCACGGCGATAGCTTTGAGCTTTGTA
>CAYTJC010000250.1:741-3457 GCA_964437875.1 uncultured Dysgonomonadaceae bacterium | reverse complement strand
CAAACACATTGAAACCTGCCACTGTGGAAACTGGTGCAGAAGTACGCGTTCCTCTTTTTATTGAAACTGGGGAGAAAGTGAAAATAGATACACGCACAGGTACCTATGTAGAGCGTGCAAAATAGGAGAGTATTCACTCTAAGCACAATATAATTTAACAAAAAGGAACATCTTATTTCAAGATGTTCCTTTTTGTTTTATCTTTGTGGGCATAATACATTTTGTTTAAGAAAATAAAGTTATGTCGAAACCTGATGCTTTAAAACTTGAATTAACCCGTATCTCAGTAAAGAACTGGGCTCTAGAAGATAGACCACGGGAAAAACTTATGATGAAGGGGGCTTCGGCATTGTCCGACTCTGAGTTGTTGGCCATCCTTATTGGTTCTGGAACTAGAGAGAAGTCGGCAGTTGAAGTCTGTCAGGAAATACTTGCAAATGCAGAAAATGATCTGAATAAGCTGGCTCGGTATAATGTTTCTGATCTCACAAAATTTAAAGGCATAGGTCCAGCAAAAGCAATCACGATAGTAGCTGCACTAGAGTTGGGGCGCAGGCGTAAGAATACAGGGGCAAAGGAGGTGAAGAAGATAACCTCCTCACGCGATGCTTATCAAGCTCTATACCCCTATTTAAGTGATTTGAATCACGAAGAGATTTGGGCATTGTTATTGAATAGGTCCAATAGGATTGAGAGTACAATACGTGTAAGCGAGGGAGGCATTAGCTCTACCGTTCTCGATGTTCGGTTAGTTTTGCGCGAAGCACTCAATCGGTATGCATCGGGCATTATTTTGGCACACAATCACCCTACAAACAATTGTATGCCTAGCGAACAGGATATAAGGATTACAACAAAATTGAAAGATGCAGCCAAGCTGATGGACATTAGCTTGCTTGATCATTTAATTTTGTGTGGAGACAGATACTACAGTTTTGCCGACGAAAACATGATGTAATTTAAACAATTTGCATTGAATCGGGGTTAGATATAAAACATATAAACAATACAGATATGAATTCAATTATACAAGATTTACAAGACGAAGTGGTTATGATGCTTCGTAGTGTTTATGATCCAGAAATACCAGTAAATATATTCGATTTAGGTTTGATTTACGATGTTGATATAGACGATGACTATAATGTGACTGTCGAAATGACTCTAACATCGCCTAACTGTCCTGCCGTAGATTTCATCTTAAGTGATGTGCAGATGAAGGTAGAAGCTGTTGAGAAAGTGAAGAAGGTGTCGATTGATTTGGTTTTCGATCCACCATGGGATAGGTCTATGATGAGTGAAGAAGCTATGCTTGAATTGGGCTTGCTATAGTTTGAATCTTTCAATCACATAGAGATCTAAAGTTCTCTTACTCGATATAAACTTAATTGAGCCAATAAACAGTCTCTTCCTTTAAGAAACAAACTTTGAGAAACAAAATATACTTTTTGTCAGATGCTCATTTAGGGTCCATCTCACATGACAATTCCATTGATGTAGAACGTAAAATGTGTCGCTGGTTTGATGCAGTGAAGCACGATGCAAAAGAAATCTATTTGATGGGCGACATTTTTGATTACTGGTTTGAATACAAAAATGTTGTCCCACGAGGTTTCACTCGTGTTTTGGGTAAGTTGTCCGAGTTGACAGATTCGGGTATTCCTATCTACTTTTTTATAGGGAATCATGATATATGGCTAACCGACTATCTCTCTACTGAGTGTGGATTGATAGTAGTAAGAGAAGCTGTGACTAAAACTTTTAATGGAAAAGTTTTTTTCTTGGCTCATGGCGATGGATTGGGCGATGAGTCAGCATCTTTTCAGTTTATCCGCAAAGTTTATCACAACAAGTTTCTTCGCATACTTTATGCAGCAGTACATCCGCGATGGACAATGGCATTTGCAAGCATGTGGTCTAACTATAGCAGAATGAATGGGGAAATTGCGCCTTATATGGGCGAAGAGAAAGAGTACCTTATCAAATTTGCTAAAGAACAACTTAATACTTCTCCCGAAATCAATTACTTTGTATTTGGGCATCGTCATATTATGCTCGATTTGCCACTAAAAGAAGATTCCAATATTATAATACTGGGCGATTGGATGAGCTATTTCTCGTATGCGGTATTTGATGGTGAGACAATGCAGCTAAAGCAGTTTGAGAATTGAAAATTCACTTATTCTTCAATTGCTTCATCTTTCAACTGATCATAGAAACTCCAAATAACAATACCCGTGGCGACAGCAATGTTGAGTGAATGCTTTGTGCCACACTGTGGAATTTCGATGCACCCATGCGAGGCATCAATTACAGATTGTTGTACCCCGTGGACTTCGTGCCCCAACACGATGGCATACTTCTTATTTGTACCTAAAGAGAGGTCGGATAGCGATGTGCTATTCTCTGCTTGCTCAATTGAAAATACTGTGTATCCCTCTTCCTTCAACTCACTCACAGCTGTGATTGTTTCATCGAAATAACGCCAGGCAACAGAATCTTCTGCACCCAGCGCAGTTTTATGAATCTCTATTTGTGGTGGGGTAGCAGTGATGCCACACAATAATATCTCGTTTATCCTAAAAGCGTCGCTTGTTCTGAAAACAGACCCAATGTTGTTCAGACTTCTAATGTTGTCTAGCACTACAGTCAACCCTATCTTCTTAGCTTGCTTAAACTCTTCAGTATGTTTCATAGTTTCACCCCCATATCATTT
>CAYTJC010000250.1:397-731 GCA_964437875.1 uncultured Dysgonomonadaceae bacterium | reverse complement strand
CTGTTGAGCTCTTCTACTTTTAGTTTTCTTCTCTTAATCATTGTAACTAATTCTAATTCTTCTTTTCAGGTTTAACTACTGCTCTCACCACAAACCATGCATGGTGCAAGAGTGTGGAGAAAGCTCCATAGTGCTTTGTCATTATTTTAAAACGCTCTTTCAGCGATGCTTTTCGGTTGGCAGTGGTAACACCTTCATTCAGGTACTTTATCATTATTAGCTGCGAGTTGACAATAGACTTGCTCTTTTTCATCAAGCGGATGCACCAATCTACATCGGCTGAGAAACGATATGTCAAGTCGTAGGGTTCAAAAATGCTTCGCTTCACGATAAA
>CAYTJC010000250.1:0-387 GCA_964437875.1 uncultured Dysgonomonadaceae bacterium | reverse complement strand
TGCTTAAAGCTTTTCCAGTGCAATCTTTCAGGAGTTTTTAATCTCCTGTTGTGTAAAAACTCCCCCTCGTTATTTACAATCACCGTTTCTCCATACAATATGTCGGGCAGGTGATATTGTTGTGCAATTGAGATTATCTTCTCAACAGTGTTCTTGTCATAAAAAGCATCTCCCGCATTTAGGTAGCAGATGTAATTGCCTGTAGCCATTGCTGTAGCTTTGTTCATAGCATCATAGATGCCACTGTCTTTCTCGCTAACCCATTTTGTTTGTTTGGTTTCGGACTCTTTTATTAGCTCTACTGTTCCATCGCTAGAGTTACCATCCACTATAATGTGCTCAATGTGCGGATAGGTCTGCTCTTGCACACTTTTGATGGTTCGCTTC
>CAYTJC010000249.1:0-3485 GCA_964437875.1 uncultured Dysgonomonadaceae bacterium | reverse complement strand
AAAAAATCAAAATTCTGTCATGAAGCTGTTTTAGTTTTTTCTGCAGAAGTAATACAAGAAAAAAAGATGCATTAAATGAACCGATTAAAATTAGATATGTCATAATAGTATGCTGTGAGCAGTGAATAATAAATAGTGAATAATAAATAGTGAATAGTAAATAGTAAATAGTAAATGGTAAATAATAAATAGTGAATAGTAAATAGTGAGCAGTGAATTCTTATTTATTCTCTCTTAATTCCTATTTCTTTAATTGGCTTTCGTATTTCGTAATTGAATCAAGGTGCCAACCTCCGCAATATCCACTCCTCCTCCGTTTTCATATATATCAACCTATCGTGCAATCTACTTTGTCTGCCTTGCCAAAACTCAATGGTGTGTGGCTTCAACACAAAACCTCCCCAATGGGGTGGGCGAGTGATTGGTTTTTCTTCAAACTGATTTTCAATCTTTGTCTTTCTATCTTCCAACTCCTGTCGGCCATCAATAAAAGAACTCTGTGGCGATATCCATGCCCCTAATTGACTGCTTTCGGGTCTAGCATTGAAATACCTGTCGGACTCCTCGGATGAAACCTTCTTTACAATTCCCTCAATTCTCACTTGGCGCTCCATCACGTGCCAGTCAAACACAATACAAGCCTGCGGATTCACCTCTAGTTCCATGGCCTTTCGGCTCTCATAGTTGGTGTAAAATACAAATCCTTCCTTGTCGAAGCTCTTCAGTAATACCACTCGGGCCGATGGTTTTCCGTCGGGGGTGGCAGTAACTAATGTCATAGCATTGGGTTCCACCACAATTTTTGATGCTATCGCATCTTTCATCCATTTTTCGAATTGTGCAATGGGGCTTTTGTCCACATCGTTGCGCGATAGGGTGTCTTGCTTATAGTCTTTGCGCAGATTATATAAATCGGTCATAGTGTCTGAATATATTATGTTGATTGGTTTGTTTTTTCTGTTTCAATGTGTGTAGTAAAACAAGTGGAAGGGGCGGTTTGTTTACAAATAGGCGCAACAAGGTAATTATAAATTGAAAGTAGAAACTGTTTTCAGGTATTGCAAAGGTATGAATAACTCTGTCATTCCGAGACGCCTCTCAAAGATTTCTCGCAAAGACGCAGAGACGCCAAGAAAATGCGTTAATGGCCTACGGCCATTCAGGCTAGGGCTGGTCTCTGACAAGTGCCTCGTGCTATCATATTGGATAAGGCACAAGTCTGTAGCGCTGCACCAGCGAAAAACAAAATAGGCCTGAAGGGCCGGCATAATTCAGCCCAGGCAGTGAGGCCTGGGTGTTAATTAGATACTAAGCTGTGAGGGGTGCAAGCCTGGCATAAACAATCTATTTCAAAAACATGTCATTGGTACACGTCCCGATGAAATAGAGCGAAATTTCATGGGACAGGCAGGCTGGTCAGAATGACAGTACTCATTTTCATCCCCTTGCGCAGGTTTGTAGAATGTATATACCATTGCATTATTCATTGTATAATACATCGTTTACACACAACTGCACGTGAAAATCGCTGTAAGTATTTTATAATTAATAGATTGAAGGGTGTTTCTCCAATGAGATAGCAACTTGTTTTCATTAAAAGAATATTAATATTTGCACATTATTACTTGCATATTACAAATATGTTTGTAGATTTGCAATGCAATGCACCATGCAAAGTAGCGCAATGCATATTGCAAAGAAAACATTGCATAAAGCAAACGCTAGCAAGCTGCAAAACCAGGAAAGAAGATATATACATAGCAATATATAAAAAACTAACGCGATTGAGGCACAAAAAAGCCCCAATCGCAGGAATCGGGGCAAAACTAATGATATAGTCTCTCACAACTATATCCGTTTATTTAGAAAAATAATTAATGTTGAGCCTCATTGTTTACTGACGGCAGTTGTACAAGTTTAGAAGACGGTACAACTGTCTTTTTTTTGGCCAATAGCTCATTGAGCTCTCCATCACAACCATTCTCACTTATCTCCTCCACTTTCAAAAATTCTATTTTGTTTGTGGGTTCAACATAAGTGGTCAGAATTTCAGGCATATCACCTGCATCTGTTTCCCCAGTCGCCTCATTCTCCAATCCTTCTTTCTTCTTCTTATTGTACGTTGCACGCGAGTTGATCAGATTTCTATATCTCACCATTATCTCGTTTAACGTATCAATTATCGGAAGATAATCTAGATCTTCATGAATAGTGTGCGACACTTCAATTTGCATAAAGAGTACCTTCAACGCTTTGCGTATCGATTTGGCAAACTCCATCGTTTTACCTTTCGGACGAGCCGCCATAGATAAAACGCGTTTGCCCAAAAGATCCTGAATTTCTGTATGAACGAGTTGCAATTTTTCGCACCTGCCCAACAGTTCTAGTGTGTCCAGTATTGTTGCCAACCCCTCATTACGCTGTATTTCAGCAAAGAACTGCGTGATCCTGCGGTTGATTACCTCCTCATTGTTTTGGCCCAAATGGAGCAAAAACTGATCGGATATCAACTTTGCACTTATTACCTCCTTATTTTCGATGTCCTCCTTTCGATGAAATCTCATTTGCGAAGTAATTTCTGCTGCATACCTTGCACGCTTTTTGCGAAGTCGGTACAAAGTCACTGTCAGCGGATGCTCACCATACTGCGCCAAAAGCGCATCAATTTGAGGCTGCCGCGCTACAAGTTGATCATACGCTTCTTTGATTTTGTACTCTTCGGGGTCATACGTTTCAAATACCCCTACTACTCTCTCTGCGAGCTCAGGTAGCTCCAGCTTTAAGAGTCTCGAATAATTTACTTTTAAAATGTGCATTGTTTTAAATTTTTAAATTTCTGCAGTGCTATTTTCCTCTCACCATTTTCTCTTTACTATCCTGCGTAATAAAAATAATAGTGGTGCAAGAGTTAGCATTATGCATTTTTTTAAATATGTGCATTTTTCGTAAATGCACGTACAAATATAAGTAAAGAATTCACATAAAAAAATATAAACGACTACCAAGTTTACATTCGGTATTCGATTTTTATTTTAAAGTTAAGAATTGAAATCTATCTATATAGTAACTAGTGAATTATAAGAATTGCAGAAATCAGCAGACAATATCATCTTAGGAATCTTTAACGCTATTATTGTATCAAGTTACGTTTCTAAGTAATTTATAAATAATATCTTTGTAATTCTATTTGCAATGCAAAGAGCTGATTAATAGTAATAGATTGTTTTTATCAACAACTTTACAAACATGTTTGTAAAGTTGCAACATTTCCTTTATCTGTTTTTGGAGTCCTTTTTCGCTTTATCTCATTTTTTATACTCTCTCAGCTTATATTTTAGCAATTGATTGCTAAATTAACAACATAACTTTACAAATATCTTTGTATAACAGAAATGTTCTACAATTATAAATTCTTGAATTCTGAGCTCTCCAAAATTCAAGAAAACGTATATTATCTTTTACGATAATCTGCAAATAAATTCGCT
>CAYTJC010000248.1:0-3522 GCA_964437875.1 uncultured Dysgonomonadaceae bacterium | reverse complement strand
TGGATTCAACGATATCTCTAAGGAATTAAATGTTTTGCTCTATCATTTGAATGACATTAAAAAGAATACTAGAGATACAGCTAATAACACTGCCTATACAGAAGAGGGATTCAAAAAGTTAGAAGATAAACTCGATAAGATTGAGAAAAATACAAAGCAAAATAATAGTAGAGGATAATGATTTACAAAATAGACAATAAACCGCTTTCGTTTTTTGGAGCATATCCTGCACGAGGTAGCCACTTTTTTGCATTAGAGGGATTCTTAGACTTACCTAAACGATTGGGTAAAACAGAATATGATTGGGGTACTTCAATAGAGCCTTTTGTTATGAGTGAGGATATCGTTTTGGACGGTCGTACCCTGACATTAAATGCAGTTGTTAAGAAAGATAAGGTTGAAGTCTTTAAAACTGCTTGTGTAGCTTGTAAGATTCTCTCAATGGGTAATCAAACATTCAGTGTTGTATGTAAAGATGAAATTCAAGTTGCTGAAATAGTTGATTACGCAATTGTGGTTGTCAAGTTTTGGCAATATGACTTCCAATTAGAATTTATCACTATCGCTCCATCCGACTCAGGGGTGTACAAGATCAATAATTATAGCTTAACTAAAGACTTTGGTATACATGTGTCAAGAAGCAATAATCTCTCAAATACAGCTAAAAGAACTGATATAAAGACAACTGAGATTTACAAGCTAACACAATACAGAAATACTCGTGAAATAGAGATTCAATGTTCGATGATGAGTGCATCATTCGCAGATGTGCAAAACAAAATGAATCAGTTCCACTCTGTTTTGATGTCTCCTGGTATTCGAGTGCTTACAATCAGGAATAAATCATTCAACGTATATTTTAAAGATGGATTCTCAGTTGAAGCTGTCAGCGAAAATATTTTAAAGTTTAATCTAAAAGCTACTGTAATATGATTCAGGTTTATAAGATTGTAGATTTTATTGAGTTAAAAGCGTATAGTTTACCAAAGCAGACAGCCGTAATTAAAACAGCTGTCATGAATATAAATGAAGTTCAAATTTCTATTATATCTGAATCTATTATACCTGCGAATGTTGGGGATTACATTAAAATAGAAGGCGCAAACTATACGATCAACAGAGAGCCTGAAATGGAAAAGCGTTCAGATGTTGAATATTCCTATGACTTTGTTTTCGAACACCCAGAGTTTACCCTGCTAGATAAATTGTATGAATATAAATTAACAGGTCAAACGTCATTTCAACTAACCGGACGGTTAGTTGATTTTATTAGATTGCTGATTTGGAATGTGAATAAAGATGACAATCCGCTAGGTATTGATTACGGATGGACTCATGGCTTAGTTCATCCGACAGGTTACAGGACAATCCACTTTGAACACCTCAATTGTCGTGAAGTATTAAAAAAGCTATCAGAAGAGTTTAGTTGTGAATATTTCATCAATAATAAAGAAATAAACTTTGTTGAAAAGATTGAGAATGTAACAGCATTTGTATTTGAGCAAGGTAAAGGAAAGGGCTTGTACAGCATTTATCAAAGAAACGTTGATAAGGGTGATACAGTAACTAGAATTCGGGCACGTGGTGGAAATAAGAATATACCTATAAACCATGCAGACAGTGAGGGTTATTTAAAGCTGCCTGAAATGTATATTGAGAACCTTTCAGAGCATAACAAAATAGTTGAGCGTCAAGTTACGTTCGATGAAGTTTATCCCCATTTTGAGGGTGAGGTGTCAAGCGTTTCAGAAACTAATAACTCAGTATTTATCTGTCCTGAAATTGACTTCGATTTAAACGAAATTGCTGTTGGAGATAACGCTAGAGTAAACTTTCTCACAGGTGCGTTAATGGGGGTTTCTTTCAAATTTCAATACAAACACTCGGAGAAAAAAATAACACTAATTGAGCAAGATGATGAAACTGCATTACCTAATGAAGAGGGGATTCGTCCACAAATACCAGGCAATGTAAAGAAAGCTGTGAATGGTGATGCATTCAGCTTTACAGGAGTTCTTATGCCCCAATCCTATGTTAACAAATCAATAGTCGAATTAAGGCAGAAATCTAACAAGTGGCTTGATTTGTATTCGCAAATACGTGTGAAGTTTGAATTAAATATTGATTATAGATTCATGCGCAATAAGCCTAATCTGAATGTTGGTGATTTAGTTATTATTTCGATTCCTGAAAAATCAATACAAAAACTTATTCGAATTGTCGCAACTGAAAAAAGCATTCTCTCGGGCTCAATTAGTGTAACCGCTTCAAATTATCTTGAAGAAGATTGGGATAAGTACTATAAAAAGAGAATAGATGATTTAAAAAATGAGATAGTAGAGAAAAACGAGGATTTAAAAGGCGCAATAGAGGGTGTTTCAAAAATCCGCGATAATGGGTTGTGGCAAGAGGGGGTTGTATATTATAATAATAAATGGAACGGTACAGACGATGTTTGGCATCTTGGTTGTCGTTGGCGTTGCTTCTCTTCGTCTACTACTGCAGTGCCCTCTTGGAGCTCTGACGAATGGTCGATGGTAGAAGGTCGATCCGATGTTCGCATGGAGTTTGACTCTTCCAATGGACTTGCTTTTTTTGCTGGAGCTGTCGATACCGTTATTACTCCTGTTGTTTTCATTGGCAATAATAATGTGAGTGCCGATATCGTTCAGGAGCAATGGAACTGGAAGCGTGAAAGCGGTTATGAGGCTTCTGATACTGTTTGGAATGCAAAACATAAAGGAGTTCGCTTATTACACTTGAGCACTGAAAACAAAGATATGGGTTTGCATTGGAGCAAATCAAGTCCTGTGCGATTCATTTGCACAGCTATATATCCATCATCTAATATTAACGCAATAACTGATTATTTAGAAATATGAAATTAGTAGGAAGAAAAATAGAAACAGAACATACGCCCCTGATTGTCAGTGGAGCATTAAATGTTGCAGGAGGGTCATTAGTGCAGTTTTTCGACGGCACTAATTACTCGCCAAATCGAGAAGGAGCTCTTTCGTCTCCAATTTTATTAACCCATAGTATCAGTGTTGCCGATCCTGACACAGGCGATCTTTTAAATCCTGCTACAAACACCGTCTTTTATTTGGATGATGCAACAGTTTCATCTTCTACTCCCGGGTTTGAGTTGATTGGATTAGATTCTTTGAAAGTAAAGAAAAACTTCCCTGCTAACAAGCAGGTAGTGATAAAGGCTGTTACAGAGTTTGTTGATTCTCGCAATAGTCGTGTTTATAAAAGAGAGGATATTGTAACATTGCGAACAATGTTGAAAGCAGAGGCACAATACAATCTAACCTTAAGTCCTCATGGGGCTGTTTATTTCGATGCATATCGAAATCCAAACACAAACTCTACGGTTCATGCTACTTTAAAACAAGGCAATAATGCTATTTCAGACTTTACAGGGATAGAGTTTAGATGGCTCAACTCTGCTGGTCTTGATATTGTAGCTAATGAGCTTTACGCTCTTTCTGTAAGCACAGATGGTAAGGAACTTACTAT
>CAYTJC010000247.1:0-3548 GCA_964437875.1 uncultured Dysgonomonadaceae bacterium | reverse complement strand
GGGCATTGGCCGACAAAACGCAAGGAAACTTTACGCGAAAGGTATCAAAAAAGCATTTCAGTTTACCGAGCTCCCCGAAAGTTGGGTGCTGAAGCACATGACGGTTGTTGGACTTAGGTTACAGAGAGACCTGAAAGGCATTGCCACCATTGAGATGGAAACCGAAGAGAAGAAGCAGACCATATCTACTAGTCGCTCATTCAGCAGAGATTACGATACTTTTGAAGAGGTAAAGGAACGCATTATTGCCTTCACCACCTTAGCTGCCGAGAAATTGCGCAGGCAACAATCACTTTGCAACACCCTGAGTCTTTTTGTAGAGACCAATCGTTTTAAAGAAACCGAGACCTACTATTACAAATCGATTCAACTAAAACTCCCTTTTTCAACTGCATCCACATTAGAATTGGTAGCCTTTGCAGTGATGGGCCTCAAGCATATATTCAGAGATAATCTTCATTACAAAAAAGCAGGAGTAACACTCTCCAACTTTGCAGATGCTAATTGCCATCAACCATCGCTCTTTTTCAACTCCAACCCCAAGCACAAAGAGCTAATGCGGGTGATAGACAAAATAAATGATGCACATAAATCGAATATGGTGCGACTAGCCGGTATGGACAAAAACAGCTTTAAGATGAAACAGGAGCATCTTTCGCCCGCTTACACTACCAATATCAAAGATGTGATTGAAGTGACAGTTTAAAGCTCCTTCACTGCATATACTAACAAACAAAAGCAACATCCACAGGAAGTTGCTTTTGTTCATAAATTTCCTATTACAGGAATAAACCTTCTATAAATTCTTTCGCTTTACATAGCGTTCACATTGTTGCAAACGGTCATAGCCCAGCATAGTGCCCAACATAAAGTCCTCTTCATCAGTATAGTCAGAAAGCGATTTGTTCCCGAAAGATTTGATAATCCTTACGCACACTTCGTTACCAAAAAACACATTCACCTTGTCAGCGTTTACTGTTACAAAAAAGTAGCTGAGCCCTTTACTATCCAGTAACTCTTTAGTTTCGGATTGTCTGTCAATATTCATAGTATATAGCACAAGGTCTCTGAGACCTTTGTTGTACTCGTATATGTGATACATTAATAACTGCATGAATGTGGCTACTTAATCAAATTCTTTTTTCAGATTTTCAACCCAATTTTTTATTCTTTCATTTGTCAGGTCGCCCTGATTCTCCTCATCTAAAGCTAACCCCATCAACTGACCGTCAATTTCTGCTTTCGACACATCGTAATCATATCCATCAGTAGATACTTTGCCCACAACCTCACAGCCTTTTTCTTGCAAAACTTCATATATCAGACCAATGCTATCTACAAATGAATCTGGATAAGACTCTTGGTCACCTAAGCCGAATATGGCAACTTTTTTACCCTCTAAATTAGCTGCTTTAAGCTCTGGCATAAAGTCATCAAAATCATATTCCAATTCTCCTATTTCAAGAGTTGAACATCCAAAAATAATGTTTGAGAATTGTTCTACATCCGTAGCTTTTGCACTACTTACGTCAAAGATTGTAGCCACGTCGGCACCAAACTCTTTTTGAATTTGCTGAGCAGCTGCTTCTGAATTTCCTGATGATGATCCGTAAAATATTCCTGTCTTTTCCATAATGTGTGATATTTAAATTGTTATACTTAGCAAGACAACAGCTAAGATAGGAGTCATCTTGCAAGATACCTGGTAATTTTTTGTTTCGAGTATATATAGAACAAGTGTCAAACTTGAATTGTTTAAACAAGAAGGACTTGCTACAAAAAAAACGTAGAAAAGTTTCCTTCTCTACGTTCTCTACAGGTTATATATAAACCCTCACTTAATTAAACTTATCTTTTTGTATATTTTAAAGCCGAATGATCAATTGAACATCTTTCGGAATTTACTAAATACTGTTTTCTTAGCAGACTTAGAGGGCTCGAAACTAGAAGATTTTTCCCACTCTTTCATAACTTTGGTTTCTTTATCAGTCAGTTTTTCGGGAACATACACATTTACATTTACCAGCAAGTCGCCCGTACCATAACCCTGTACGGATGGGAGCCCTTTGTTGCGCAAACGCAACACTTTGCCTGGTTGAGTACCTGCATCTATTTTCATTTTAGCTACTCCATCAACAGTTGGCACTTCTACAGAACCACCAAGAGCTGCTGTAGGGAAGCTTAAAAACAGATTGTATATCAAGTCATTCTCGTCTCTTATCAAGTCTGGATGCTCCTCTTCCTCTACAATAATAAGTAAATCGCCACTTACCCCTCCACGTCGTGCAGCATTTCCTTTTCCAGACATTGAGAGTTGCATACCCTCTGCCACACCAGCCGGAATCTGTATGGTGATAACCTCTTCGTCACGAATAACACCTTCACCAGTACAATGTGTACACTTTTTAGTAATTGTTTTACCCTCTCCATCACAACTTGGACATGAGCCCGATGTTTGCATCTGACCCAATATAGTATTGGTAACACGTGTTACTACCCCCGAACCCTTACAGGTATCGCAAGTGGTGTATGAGTCGCCATTTTCTGAACCATTGCCACTGCAATGCGAACAAGAAACGTATTTTTTCACTTTAATCTTCTTGTCAACACCATTCAGTATCTCTTTCAAATTAAGTTTTACCCTAACTCTTAGGTCTGATCCTCGGTTTACTCTGCGACCACTACGGCCTCCACCGCCGAAACCTCCAAATCCGCCGAAACCACCACCGCCAAAGATGTCTCCAAATTGAGAAAAGATATCGTCCATAGACATACCGCCTCCAAATCCACCTCCACCACCAGCACCACTCATGCCAGCATGTCCGAATTGGTCATATCTGGTACGCTTGTTCTCATCTCCCAAAACTTCATAAGCTTCAGCAGCCTCTTTGAACTTATCTTCAGACGCTTGGTCTCCGTTGTTTCTGTCAGGATGGTACTGAATAGCTTTCTTTCGGTACGCTTTCTTTATCTCTTCGGCACTTGCATTTTTAGCAACACCCAATACTTCGTAATAATCTCTTTTCTTTGACATCTTATTTACCTACAATTACTTTTGGGAAACGAAGTATCTTTTCGTTTAGTATATATCCTTTTTGAATGCAATCTACTACTACATCTTTTTGTGATTCGTCTTGAGCCGGAATTGTTGTTACGGCCTCAAATCTGTCTGCATCAAAAGACTCTCCAATAGCTTCTATTTCTTTTACTCCGTTTTGATTGAGAAAGCTAACAAACTTAGCGTATATCAATTCCATACCCTCCACAATTGCATCTTTATCAGTTGCATTCTGCACGGTTTCTAATGCACGTTCAAAATCATCTACAAGAGGAATCATCTCACTGAGCACCTTTTCCCCACCCGACTTAATAATCTCCATCTTTTCTTTCAGAGTCCGTTTACGGTAATTATCAAACTCGGCGTGAAGACGCAAGTAACGATTATTTAACTCGTCGTACTTTTCTTGAAGAGTTTCTTCCTCATCCACAACCTTGTCAGTCAAAAGTTCTTCATCTTCTGACAAATTGTCGCACAATGTGCCTTCATT
>CAYTJC010000246.1:0-3551 GCA_964437875.1 uncultured Dysgonomonadaceae bacterium | reverse complement strand
TTTTATCTTATGTTTGAGAGAATATAGGTTTACAATATCTCGTCTCCATACTTAAATTTTGCATCGGTCATAAAATGTTTTATTCTATTCTCGTCTTTCTTTTTACAAATAAGCAATGTATTTTCTGATTCTGCTACAATGTAATCATCCAATCCTTGAATTACCACCAATTTTTTAGATGAGGTTATCACCATATTATTATTACTTTCTATATATAATCCTTCGGTGTGTAAATTTACATTCTTGTCTTCATCTTTTTCAGATGCATGGTAAAGCGAGGTCCAAGAGTCTAAATCTGACCATCCAAAAGATGATATAATTACAAATACATTGTCTGCTTTTTCCAACACGCCATAATCTATAGATATGTTGGGGCAAAATGGGAAATTCTCATCAATAAATTCTTTCTCTTTATCGGTGTTAAATAAATGAGCACCATCGTTAAACCTGTTAGATATATCGGGAAGGTGATTTCTAAAAGCCTTCAATATTGATTTCAAACTCCAAATAAATATACCAGAGTTCCAAACAAACTCGCCACTATTAATAAAAGCTTGTGCCAGTTCTTTGTTGGGTTTCTCTGTAAAGGTTTTCACCTTTTGCACACCTTCTACCTCATCGTCACACACTTGAATATAACCATAACCCGTTTCTGGTCGAGTTGGCTTTATACCTAATGTCAATAATACATCGTGATGCCCTACAAACTCCAACCCTTTGTTTATATCTGCTATAAACTGGTCGCTTTTCAAAATCAAATGATCCGATGGCGCTACTATAATATTAGCTTCGGAGTTAATAGCCTGAATACGAAAGGCAGCATATGCTATACAAGGAGCTGTATTGCGCCTTATGGGTTCCAATAAAATTTGATCGTCGTTTAGCTCTGGCAGTTGCTCTCTAGTCATTTCTGCATATCCATCGTTGGTTACAACAAATATGTTTTCTGTAGGGATTATCTTATTAAATCTGTCAAAAGTAGATTGAAGTAGCGATCGGCCAGTGCCGAAGAAATCTAAAAACTGTTTAGGGGTTTTCTCGTTGCTGTATGGCCAAAATCTATTGCCTATACCGCCACTCATGATAATGCAGTAATTGTTGTTTCTCATCTGTCAAAAAAAATTATTCTTTAGTTCTAAATATTGAATAACTGTGTGGTTTATTATACTTACAAAGGTAAGCTTTTAAATAATAACATACCGTTTATATAACACCCTTTCATGATTAGATGTTCATAAACAGTTAGTCGCGAAAAGTATTTGCTGATAATATAGTAAAAAAGTCTGAATTTGTTTTGCAGTTCAAAAAATATATGTACTTTTGCAGTCTCAAAACAAGTCTATATGCCCAGATGGCGGAATTGGTAGACGCGTTGGTCTCAAACACCAATGGATTAATTTCTTTGCCGGTTCGATCCCGGCTCTGGGTACTGAAAAACCCCTGATTATCGATTGGTAATTAGGGGTTTTGTTTTGTTGCAACAGTTAATATTAAGCTTCAATAGCGTTTTCTGATAATAAAACTACACCTTTCTTTATTATCTCCTTTTGCTCAAAATACCTATCCACTTCAATGGAGAACGTCTCTCAACCTGTAATTTTTTTCTTTACAAAGTATATTTATCATACGTCAGATTTTAAAGAGTCGCACAAATATCAATTTGTAAATAATATGCCGTTATTTTTTATAATTCACTCGAATATGCCTCATAAAACAGTTGGAAATTAAATCTACAGCGGTAGATGGGGCACTTATGTCATGAAAATTGAATCTACAGCGGTAGAAATGTTTAGAAAAGTATTAAATGGAGCTTTTTCTGCAGAATATTCAAAAAACAAGCCTTAAAAGTGCGATTTACGGCATAAAAATAGAAAATGTAGGGATGAGCGAATAATTCTACTTGGTATAATGTAAATTGGTGAAGCGAATGCTCAATAAACCCAAGGCGAATGAAGTAAAATGACATAAATACCCCAAAAACCATGTGGAAAACGAGTTTTATCTCTTCTCCAACAAATCCACCGCGGTAGATTGAAAATTAAAGAGATATTGAGAAATTCACCGCGGTAGAAATGTTTAGGAAGGTTTCATTTGCAACTATTTTTATTGTGGAGGCGGATTGATTTTTAGAAAAAATGAGGGACCTTAAATTTTAAAAACCGCTTTATTTAATTCTAAATTAGCTGTGTTTGCCTTCCATCAATCATTAAAATTTAAGTATATTTGCAAACAAGTTTTTGTAATAAAAAAACAGATTAAAAAACACCTTATTAAATACCTCAATGAAGAAGAAACTACTCACTCTGTTCATATCACTATTAACATTCTCTTTGTGTGTTATTGCTCAAAACCATCTTATTAGCCAAACAGATTCTTTTCTGCAGGAGAAATCTTCCATACTAAACAGCTACTCAGAAAGTTTGACGCAGTTTAATAAAATAACATACCTTCTTGATAGTGATATAGAGTCTCAGTGGTCTTATAGACAAGCAGATAGTCTATTGTCAATCATTGATATGTCGGGCAAGAGTTATTTTGAGGATCTCACGAAAGTGCATGCTGCATACACCTATATATTCTATGGACTCTCTTATACAAACGCAATTAATACAATTGGTAAGCGAGCCGATTATACGTTAGAAGAGTTGGTAGAAACTATAATTCGACCATTAAGTGGCAGTGCAATTAATTACAACAACATTGCTGAGCATGAGCTTGCATCTATTTATAGTATGATCAATTTCTATAAAGTGGGTAGAATGTTTAATTACGATTTAATGCAGACTATTTTTGATGAATATGCTGTTGATGGAAAAGAAATACATCAAAAATATAGACCAGAGGAGGCATATAGAATAACATCTTTAGAATATAAAAAACTACACTACAAAATAATGTCTCTCTTTATTGTTGATGTCTATTACATTAATCACCCCGATGATAATGATGCTTCAAGGAATGAATATATAGGCAACATTGTTAGATTGGGCGAAATAATGGACGAAATACCAATTGCACATGAATCTATCTTAGCTCTATCGGATGCTGAATATTATGGTTCTATTTTAAAAGCATCTGAGGTGCATAATAAGATGTTTGATTTGCTAGTTGAACAGTTGAATATTAGGCTAGAGATTATATAGAGTATAAAAGTAAAGCTGATTTATCTGCTAAATAATATTTAATCGGTGAAATAAAGTTCTAGTTTATAGCAAAATTGTGTCACTGAAAAGGCATAAATAAAATAGGCACAGATATTTATCCATGCCTACAAGGAATAGTTTATAAAAATGGGAGAGTTACTAGGGAGTTTCTAAATTAACAAAAGTCCGCTATTTGATACGGATAAATGTTTGATTAGAACAATGAACTCATATTATTCAAATATTTCATCGAACATCTCTTTTTCTTCCTCAAAATTATATACATGTGGATCCCAAAGCGGTTCATCATCTTCAAACATTTCATCTTCTTCATCTTCGTCTTCATCATATTCATCGTATCCAAAAAGCCACTCTTTTATGTCTTGATAATCTGGATGGTTTTTGTCT
>CAYTJC010000245.1:0-3557 GCA_964437875.1 uncultured Dysgonomonadaceae bacterium | reverse complement strand
CGGGCAGTATGCTCAAAATTGTAGCTTGTGCTTATGCTGTTATGTTTATGACGGGAATGAATGCAGGTTTTGAGCTGTTTTTCAGCTTTATTATGATGCTGGGCATAACAATGATTGCAGCTCCTGGTGTGCCTGGCGGAGCAATTATGGCTGCAGTGGCTCTGTTGCAATCAATGCTTGGGTTTGATGAAACGCTGATTGGGCTAATGATTGCTCTTTATATAACCATGGACAGCTTTGGCACTGCGTGCAATATAACAGGCGACGGGGCTATTGCTATGGTTATGAATAAGATTAATAAAAGATTGAAGAGGAAGAAGGGAGTGGTGGTTGGGGGTTAGGTTTTGGTTTTAGATTGAGAGTTTGTCAAGAATGCATTGCATCTCTACAAATAAAGCTTGTTGCTTATCAATCACACCATTTTCCTTAAAATGATAAACCTATCGCTCATCTCCTCTATTGCTAAGCTATATTTCTTTGCTATAAACTCTATTGTTTTAAACGTATAAATGAATACATGTGTTGGATCGTTCCTATAATACCAATGCTCAAAATCTATTGAGAAATTATAGAGATGGGTCATTATATAAAATCTACCACCAGGTTTTAAAAGCTGTAAAAGCTTTTCTATCTCTTGCTTTGGCTCATGAAAATGCTCAAACACTTCGCAACAAAAAATATAATTATATTGATGATTAAGGTAATCTTTGCTGGGATGAAAGAAGGGGTCGTAGAGTTTTACTTGATAACCTTGATCTTTAAGTTGTTTTGATATTACTGGTCCAGTTCCGCTACCATAATCTAATCCTAACTCTTCCTTACTGTATTTTTCTAAAATAGCATCGGTTATGGGCGATGTGAAATCTTGATAGCGCTCATCGTGCACATTGTTATCATGCTCTTTGTATCGCTCCTTCTCTTCTTTTCTTTCCAAAAAATATTTTTCATCTTTTATATATGCACCACAAGTGTTACAGATAAAATAATATTCATCGGCCACTTCATATAAAATAGTATCACAAAGAGAGCATTTCATTTTTAAGATGTTATTATAAGACTTAACTTTCCTGTATATGTAATAGACAGTTGATGCATTGCCCTTGTAGAAGCCACATATAGCATCTGTTTGTCAGCCTCAGTTTTATAGTTTTTATCGGTACAGTGTGGAATTATTACTCTGTCAAATTCTAATCCCTTAGCCAAATGAGCTGTTGTAATTAGAATTCCGCTACCAAAAGCAACACTTGCTATGTTGAGTATATTTATTTCATGCTCATCATTCAATGCATCGTATAAAGCATCGGCTTGTTTTTGTGTTTTACAAATGATACCCAACGAATAAAAATTACTCTGCTCAAACTGCGCAATCAATTCTTTTATTTTGTCTGTTTCGGCATCAAGAGTTTTACACAAAATAAGTCGTGGCTCTTCTCCATGTCTTTCTATGGCTTCAACTTCTATACTGGGATTAATGCGTTTGGTAAACTGCGTAATTTCATAAGTAGAGCGATAGCTTTTTAGCATTGTCATTGTAGTAGCGCCGCTAAACATTTTTTTGATGATGGGCAGGTTTGATGAGCTAAACGGATTGACCGATTGGTTAATATCGCCCAGTATAGTTTTCTTACACGGATAAAGCATACCCAACACTTTGTATTGCACCTCTGAGTAATCTTGCATTTCATCTATTACCAAATGCTTTACTTTGGTATTTGGTTTCAACCCCTCTAAACGAGATTTAAAATATATAAAAGCATACACATCACTCCACTCATAAGTGCTTCTGGCCTTTAATTTCAACAACTCTGGCTTACCCAACCATTCATAAAACCCCTTATACAACACCCTTGAATTGTATGAAGGAAACATCTTTCTGATGGCTGCATGCAGGGCAGTTCTTTCTTTATACTGAACTTCTATTTGATAATATCTAAATACATTATCAATTACCTCTCTCACTACTTCATTAAATCTTTTAAGCAGTGGCATTCGTTTATACCTATCAAATGAATCCTTTATAAACCAAGCTGGAACAGGCTTTCCTTTCACAAGAATATCTGTTACAGCAAACCCTTCATTTTCAAGATAGACCATATATTCATCCAACTTCTTTATAATTTCGCTCGATGATTTAAATTGTATACGCTCAATCAGCTTAGCGTCGTTCTTTTCTAACAGTTCTGTTACTTGCTCAAAAAAGGTTTGAAATTTTACTTGATAGTCCAACATCTCGTTGGCTATCTCCTCCATACTAGTTTCGGCCACAGTCTCCTCTCCTAGCTCTGGAAGAACGTTTGAGATATAGCTTGCAAAAACTTTATTAGGAGAGATAATTAAAATATCCTCAGAGCTGATAGTCTCTTTGAAACGATACAACAAAAAAGCAATACGATGCAGAGCAATAGATGTTTTACCAGAACCTGCCACACCTTGTATTATTAAATGACGCGCCTCTTCGTTTCTAATGATAGCATTTTGCTCTTTTTGAATAGTAGCAACAATGTTTTTCATTTTGGCACTCGATGCTTGGTTCAGTTCCTTCTGAAGCACCTCATCGTGAATGGTGATATCGGTGTCTAGCATATACTCCATCTCGCCTTTCCTTATTCTGAATTGTCTTTTCAGTTTTATATCACCTTTTACTATACCCGAAGGGTTTTCATAATAACCATCACCCAGTTCAAAATCGTAAAACAAACTGGAGATGGGAGCTCGCCAGTCATACACCAAGTTATTGGTAGAGTCGGTGTCTTGAAAATTATGAACTCCTACATAAATGTTTCTCAAATAATTTGATTGATGATCAGCAAAATCAATTCGTCCAAAGTAAGCAGTATCTTTTAGCCTTTGAAGTCTAACCTTGTTCTCAACACTATGCTCACCTTGTAGCGAATAGTTGAAAATGGCTTCCCTCATATTGTTCTTTTCTAGATGATCCATATCGGTTTTATGCTCTTGCATATGTTTATTCATGGAGTAAACTTCATCGCTCTTAAGTCTTATTGCCTGGTCTATTTCATATAGTTTATCATCTATTTTTTTGAGTAGTTGGGCTAAGTATTCTTTCTCTTTTATCTCTTCGGTCATAGGGTGATTTTATCTCTATCTTATATGTTGCCAACAAAAATTGTTGTGAACGCCAAAGGTACAAAACTCAATACTGCATGACGAAGAGAATGGTCTCTCATTTTTTATCTTGCGTTTTTATGCACATAGTGTTATTGTTAATTATGTTCGGCTTTCAATTAAGTAATCAGCTCTTTAATAATAACGATATATAAAAAACCTCATTCATCAATTCTGTTAATCTACACCTTGAGCATTCAACTCAACCCTATAAATAGATTTTCTAGCAGTTATAAAAAGCTCATTCCGCTCTTTACCACCGAAACAAAGATTTGATGGTTGTTGAGGTATTTCAATAGACGCTAACAACACACCATCAGGCGAGAAAATATCTACAGCTTGTTTCCCATTAGTTGTCAAATAAAGATTTCCTTGTTTATCTAATGTCATGCCATCACAACCCACTGCAACAAAGAGTGTTTTATCGGTCA
>CAYTJC010000244.1:0-3574 GCA_964437875.1 uncultured Dysgonomonadaceae bacterium | reverse complement strand
AAGCTTGATAATGTTTGCCGTAATGAAGTTCCATTGTTTGTTTTCCAATAACTGGAACTAGCGCGTCTGTTGCGTAAGGTAAAGCTACTTTTTCAAATTTCATATTTTCAATATTTTTTGTGTTAGTCTTGCCCTCATTGTTTTTAGAATGGGATGAAGTGCAAGAGATAGTTCCCATGGCGAATAATGCAATAAGAAAGTAATAAGTAATTTTCATTGTATTCTGCCTTTGAATATTTGTTTGTTTACTATGTATTATAACACAGCAAAAAGATAAATGTTCGATATCTGTTATAAAAGTTTTTTATAGGCGATAGATTGAATGAAAAAAGCCATAGTTAATTAGAAACTATGGCTTTATATTTATTATTTATGCTATTAGAAATAGCTTTACTTAATTGGGTGAAGTGTCTTTTCCATCCCCCTTGTCCGCTTCATTTTGTTTAGAGTCTCTCTCATCAGTCTTTTTCTTTTTATTATCAGACTCATGGATAAACACTTCCTTTTCACTTTGAGATGATGAAGAGGCAGTTTGAGAAGCATCAAAATCTTGAATTGTTTGTTGGTCTTGTTTCAACAATTCTTGAGAGCGCGACACCCAACGGCGTTTGCCAAATATTTCTTCAAGATGGCTAGCGTAAATAATCTCTTTTTCGATTAATATTTCGGCTAGTTTTTGATGGCCATCGGCATTTTCTCTCAATATGTCTTTAGCTCTAGCATATTGCTCAGCAATAAGTGTTTTCACCTCAGAATCAATTACCCTGGCAGTGTCCTCACTGTAAGGCTTAGAGAAGTTCCACTCTTGTCCTGTTGAGTCATAGTAGCACAAATTGGGCAGTTTGTCACTCATACCTAAATAACTAACCATTGCATTTGCCTGTTTAGTCACTCTCTCCAAGTCATTCATTGCACCTGTTGATATCTCACCAATAAAAACCTCTTCAGCAGCACGGCCACCCAATATGGCGCACATCTCGTCAAGCATTTGGTTTTTGGTTGTTATTTGTCGTTCTTCGGGCAAGTACCAAGCAGCTCCTAGAGCTTTGCCTCTAGGTATAATAGTTACTTTTACCAAGGGATTGGCATGTTCCAACATCCAACTCAGTGTTGCATGTCCTGCCTCGTGAATGGCGATAGATTTTTTCTCTTCTTGCGTAATTATCTTGTTTCTCTTTTCAAGTCCGCCTACAATTCTGTCAACTGCATTCATAAAGTCGATGCTTTGCACAAAAGACTTCTTCTCACGTGCTGCAATCAGTGCAGCCTCGTTACATACGTTTGCAATATCAGCACCTGAAAAACCTGGAGTTTGGCGTGCCAAAAATTCAGGATCAACAGATTCGTCTATTTTAATGGGGCGAAGATGCACTTTAAATATCTCTTTCCTGTCGTTAAGGTCTGGCAGGTCAACATTTATTTGTCTGTCAAAACGTCCTGCTCTCAACAAAGCTTTATCAAGTATGTCAGCACGGTTTGTGGCTGCCAAAATGATTACACCGCTGTTAGACCCAAATCCGTCCATCTCTGTCAAGAGTTGGTTGAGTGTGTTTTCGCGTTCATCGTTAGATCCCATATTTACGTTTTTGCCACGTGCACGCCCTACGGCATCAATTTCATCAATAAAGATGATGCTAGGAGCTTTCTCTTTTGCTTGTTTAAAAAGGTCGCGCACTCGCGATGCACCTACTCCAACAAACATTTCCACAAAATCTGATCCAGAAATAGAGAAAAATGGAACATCTGCCTCGCCAGCAACAGCTTTTGCCAATAGTGTCTTACCAGTTCCCGGAGGGCCAACTAAAAGCGCACCTTTAGGTATCTTTCCGCCCAAGTTTGTGTATTTTTTGGGATGTCTCAAAAACTCTACTACCTCTTCCACTTCTTGCTTTGCTTCCGATAGACCAGCTACATCCTTAAAAGTAATCTTAATGGCCGACTCTTTGTCGAAAAGTTGTGCTTTAGATTTACCAACATTGAAAACACCACCAGCACCACCACCAGCACCCTTAGACATGCGACGGATGAAGAATATCCATATTGCAATGAGTAATATAAATGGAAGGAACCCTAATAGTATTCCACTAAGTTCTGACGAAGAGTCAAAAGAGACACCAATGTCATAACCTTTCTCTTCTTTAACCTTATCAATGAAATCAGAAGCTTTGTCAGCGGGAGAAACTGTTACAGTAATGCTCGGATTGGCTTTTACTTTGTCTGCATCATCTTTAAATATATGACGAACAGAACCTTCTCTTACTACTGCTTCTGCTTTATCTTTATTACTGTAAATAACTACTTTTTCTACTCTGTCTTCATTTACATATTGTTGAAACTGCGACCATGTTACCTCTTTTACCGAGACATTCCCGCCAAAAAAGAACATACCCAAAAGTCCTATTATTATTATAGAATAAATCCAGTAGGGATTAAAAGGAGCTTTCGGTTTTTTATTGCCCATTTTGGGGCCAAACTTTTTCTTGTTTAGATTATTTTTATCCATTCTTCTTAATTGAAATGCAGTAATTTGTAGTTATCTAATTGTGTAACAAACCAGCGATAAATATGTTTTAGTCTAGATTTGGAATGTTTTTTATTTTAGCGTCAGACCATAGATTTTCTATGTTGAAGAAGCTTCTCTTTTCTGGTAAAAAGATATGTACAATAATATCGCCATAGTCTATTCCAATCCATTCTGCCAATTGCTGGCCTTGAACTCTGATAGGGCTTTCTTGCGATTCTTTCTTCACAATAAGCTCTACAGATTCTGCCAATGCTGCAACTTGGGTAGGAGAGCTGCCCTCGCAAATAACAAAGTAATCACATATTACTCCAGGGATTCCCTTCAAGTCTATTGTGGTTATGTTCTTTCCTTTCTTCTCTTGTATTCCGCTTATTATGCTATCTAGTAATTGTCTGTTTTCTTTCATTCGTAAATTATAAAATATAAGATGCTAAAAAATGTGTTTATATAAATTGTGCATCTATCAATGCTTTAAATGTATATATATATGAATACCTATTCAGTCAATTTTTATATGCAAAAACAATGCCAAAATAATGTTGTTGATATAAATAAAGAAAGTGCTTAAGAACAAACTTTCGGCATACAAAAAAAATCATACAATCTATTTGTCGAGAGCTCGCTTCTAAGCACCTTTTTATATTGAGATGTCAGTAGATTATAAAGTCTCTAGTTTGAAGTTTTTCCAAAGCACTTTAATTCCACCACCATCGTGTATTTGTAGGGCTATACGTCCTTGGCCTTTACCGATTTTTTCGTCAGTTAAGTCCACCATATCTTCGCCGTTCAACCACGTTTTTATATTGTCGCCCTCAATTCGTATGCGCAATGTATTCCACTCTCCTTCTTTCAAAACTTTTTGTTTTTCATCATTTATTTGTGCAATCCATCCACGTCCGTAAGATTCATAAATGCCGCCAGTGCCATGTCCCTTAGGAGCCACTTCCACTTGCCAACCATTTACTTGAGCAACAGGTTCTATAAAAGAACGGATAAATACACCAGAGTTTCCATCTGATTCTTGTTTGAAATCAACTGAGAAGTCGAAAT
>CAYTJC010000243.1:0-3576 GCA_964437875.1 uncultured Dysgonomonadaceae bacterium | reverse complement strand
TACTTATTTTTCTCAACTTATTATCTTTCTGTTCGTGTGTAAATTAAGAAACCGCTGTGTACCGAACGATATGCACGGTGGTGTGAGAGGACAGATAAGGAATTAATCCCTATCTTCCTACTCGATGGTCATTATTTTCTATTTGAAAATACAAGTGAGGAGATTTGCGTCCAGCAGGCGTCTCAATTGCTATCAGGATTATTAGTTTCAGCGTTGTTTCTATTTAGTTTCCTCTTTGTCTTGCTTTCTTTTTGTCTCTTTAAATCATAATATCTTAATGCTCCATTGGCACCTCCAAAAAATAGAAATTGAAAAATAAATCTCCAAATATTCAAAAGTTCAGTATTTACTAAGTGAAATACCTCCATTGATAATGCAAAGATAATTCCAGATAACAGACTTCTTTTTATAACAGATTTAGTATCCTTTTTCATGTTGATTGATTTCTTAATAATATCTATTAAGATTTATTCACAACCTCTTCAGCGCCTCTTTGATAATAGCCTCTACGGACGAAACGGGAGACTCTTTCACCAATTTGTCTACCACTTTTTGCGAATTGGCTTGTGTGAAACCCAGCATAACCAATGCCGAAACAGCCTCATGACCCAATGTGGAGGTTGCCACTTTGCCAGCGATAGGAAGTTCGCCCTCGCCACTAAATTTGATTTTGTCTTTGAGGTCCACAATAATGCGTTGTGCGGTTTTGGTGCCAATACCTTTTACTGATTTGAGTAGGGCTACATCTTCGGCAGCAATGGCAGCTTCTACCTCTTTTGAGCTAAGCGAAGAGAGCATGACCCTGGCAGTGCTTGGGCCAACGCCCGACACGCTGATGAGGTACAAGAATATTTCGCGTTCGTGTTTGTCGATAAAGCCAAACAGCACAAAGGCATCTTGCCTTACCGACTCGTAGATGTATATTTTAGTAGATGTGTTGTTGCCAATGGCACTGTATGTTTGCAAGGAGATGTGGGCAATGTAGCCAACACCATTGCAATCGATAGTTACTGTGGCAGGGGTTAGCTCTGCCACTTCACCTTTTATGTAATCAATCATAAGGAGTGTATGTTTTAATAGACGTGTTGTCTGTTAGTTAAAATTCGTGACCCAATGCCAATCCCCCTTCGCTGGTCTCTTTGTAGAGCGAGGGGATGTCGTGGCCTGTTTGTTTCATTACTTCCACCACACGGTCGAAAGACACCCTGTGTGTGCCATCGGTAAACGATGAGTATAGGTTGGCATCTAAAGCACGAGCTGCTGCATAAGCATTGCGCTCAATGCAGGGTATTTGTACCAATCCGCACACAGGGTCGCAGGTCATGCCCAGGTGATGTTCCAGTCCCATTTCGGCAGCATACTCTATTTGTGCGGGACTTCCGCCAAACAACTGACTGGCGGCGGCTGCTGCCATGGCACAGGCTACACCAATTTCGCCTTGGCAACCTACTTCTGCTCCTGAGATAGAAGCATTTCGTTTCACTATATTGCCAAACAGTCCGGCTGTGGCCAATGAGCGCAATATGCGTGTTTCTGTAAAGCCGCGTGTCTCTTCAAGTAAATAGAGAACGGCAGGTATTACACCGCACGAACCGCACGTGGGTGCAGTAACTATGACCCCACCAGCTGCATTCTCTTCGGAAACAGCTAAGGCATAAGAAAACACCAAACCGCGTGATCGCAACGATGTTTTGTAGCCTTTGGCTTTGATGTTGTAGGAGGCTGCTTTTCGGGATAATCCTAAGGGGCCTGGCAATACTCCTTCGTTTTCCAATCCTCTCTCTACGGATGCTCGCATGGCATGCCAAATGGTGCGTAAGAAATCCCATATCTCCTCACCTTCGCACTCTTCCACGTATTCCCAATAAGATTTGCCGGAGGCTTCGCACCAATTCTGAATCTCCTCTATGCTGCCCATATTGTAGATGTCTTTACTGTCTGTATCGGATAGGCCTATTGTTTGCTCTCCATCTGATAGGGCTCCACCGCCAACACTATATACGGTCCAACTGTTGGTTGTTTTATTCTCTTGGTCTAAACTTTCGAACAAGATGGCATTGGGATGAAAGGGGAGGAATGTTTTGGGGAGCCACACAATCTCTGTGGGTGCGTGTGCTTCTAATATATCTAAAATGGCTACATCGGTTAAGTGACCTTTGCCAGTGGCAGCAAGACTACCATAGAGGGTAACTCGAAACGATTGGCTGTGTGGGTTTTTTTCTAAAAACAGCTCTGCTGCATGTTTGGGTCCCATGGTGTGGCTACTTGATGGCCCATTGCCAATACGAAATAGTTCTTTTAATGATTTCATTGTATGTATTCTGCTAAATGGTTTTGTGGCTGAAATTGCTCAGTGCAAAGTTAACGAATAAAATTCACAATTTATCATTTCTGCTTGTCGCCGGTTTGGAATCTGAAATAAGGAGGGAAATTGTTTGTAGTGATGAAAAAAACCATTACTTTCGTTATTACTATTTGTTAATCAATTGCGCTTGTACTTTACATCTAATTAATTAAAATGTATGAAACTTGCCATATCTACTCATATACCTGCTTACCCTATATTTGAAGAAGGGGTGAGACGCGCCCCAGACAGGGGGTTTAGACTATCGCCTGAACAAACCAGTGTTGCCTTGAAAAATGCGTTGCGCTATATTCCCAAAAACCTTCATGCACAATTAGCTCCAGAGTTCTTAACCGAATTGCGCACGCGTGGCAAGATATATGGTTACCGCTATCGGCCCGATGGGGATATACGCCCCCAACCCATTGATGAATATGAGGGGAGATGCATTGAGGGCAAAGCCTTTCAGGTGATGATAGACAATAATTTGTGTTTTGATATTGCTCTTTATCCGTATGAACTGGTAACCTATGGCGAAACAGGGCAGGTGTGCCAAAACTGGATGCAATATAGATTGATAAAACAGTATTTACAAGAACTGACGCAAGAACAAACGTTGGTAATAGAGAATGGGCACCCCATGGGTCTGTTTAAATCTAAACCCGATGCTCCACGTGTTATTATTACCAACTCTTTGATGGTGGGCCTGTTTGACAATCTCAAAGATTGGGAGGTGGCTGCACAGATGGGTGTTGTGAATTATGGGCAGATGACTGCTGGCGGATGGATGTACATTGGTCCGCAGGGCATTGTTCACGGAACGTTTAATACATTGCTGCATGCAGGCAGACAACGGTTGGGTATTCCCGAAGAGGGCAACTTGGCAGGTCACTTGTTTGTATCGTCTGGTTTGGGAGGCATGAGTGGAGCACAATCTAAGGCAGCCGAAATAGCAGGTGCAGCATCTATAGTGGCCGAGGTAGATTATTCGCGCATTAAAACAAGGCACGATCAAGGGTGGGTGCAACAAGTAACCAGCAGTGCAAAAGAGGCTTTTGAGTCTGTGCACGTTGCTATGAAGCACAAAGAGGCTCTTTCTGTGGCCTATCATGGCAATATTATTGATTTGTTGGAATATGCAGTGACGCACACGATAGCTATTGAATTGCTGTCGGATCAAACTTCGTGTCACGAACCTTATAGTGGTGGATATTGTCCGGTGGGGATGAGTT
>CAYTJC010000242.1:0-3591 GCA_964437875.1 uncultured Dysgonomonadaceae bacterium | reverse complement strand
TAATAAAGTACTAAACAGTATAATCAAAATACAAATAGTTTGTTTTTTTGTTGGTCTATATTGCGTGTATGTTGGGTATTAATTGTTATACCGATAGGATATTAAATCCGATAGCCTTATGAAATATAAGCAATCCAATTTTACAGGAGCCTTGTCATACCTTCAGGTTTTGGTGCTTTAACCACTAAAATCCGAGCCACTTTATTAGAGCTATTACTTATATAATGAACAATGTTTTTGGGGCTTTCCACAAGCCAGTCTGGTTCTACAGTTTGCTTCTCATCACCTATATGAATAGTAGGTGTTCCTTCTAGAATGTAAAAGAACACATCTACTGGTGTAATATGAGGCTTTAAAGCTTCTTCAGGCTGGAGTGTGATGTGTACAGCCTGTGCATTATCCTTGTCGTAAAGCAGACGGGAGTCAACTTTATGTGGCGTATCTTTGATAATTGTTTCAGCTACTTTTATTATTTTCATTTCATCAATTTTAAAAAAGGGTTAAATACTTTCTCTCTCTATTTTGTAACAGGTTAAAGCTAAAGTTGTTCACCCTCCTTGCATTCGCTCGTAAGGAATATACAACTCAGATGCTACTAAGTGAACATATATTGAATTTTGTGATTTTCTCGGTTTATCCCACTAAATTTATATTTGCATAATGCTAATTCTGCTATTTTAGATTTAAAATATACACAAATGGGTTTTGTCTCTAACGAGGTGTTTTATATGACACTCACTTATTTTCAAGTTTGATTAATGTCAATTTGTAAATAATAGACAGCTGTTTTTTACAATTCACTCAAAAAAGCACCGTATAACAGGTGGAAATCAAATTGTAGGCCTACAATTGGGCGTTCATCTATTGAAAATGCAATCTACGGTCGTGGAAATGTTTTGAATCGTAAAACTGCTCATCTTAATGGCTATTATTATAGATAAAAGGCGTGAAAAGAGAAAAAACAACTTAAGATTGAAAAAGAAACTGATGAAAAAAAAAGCCTTTCGACTGGAATTGAATTTTTATGACGAAAATGTGCAATAAATGAACAACAAAATGAGAATTATGCAATTTCAAACATTTTGTAGGCCGTGGATACAAGTTTCAACTGTTTAAAACATTTTGTAGGGGTACAAAATGTTTTGAAAAAAGGCACTTTCAATAAAACACCGTGTAGCTTATGGGGTGGAACTTTATTCTATCTACTAAAGATATTTAGCCTTCAGAAAAGGAGTACTGTTTGCAGAAAACCGACAATTATCACACTTTCTTATGCTTCAGTAGTGTAAATAGAAAATTGATCAGTAAAAAAGATGACTTCTCTTTACTATACAGATTAAAAGATAATTCAAGAGAACACCTATAAAAAAACCATGAGAATTGTACCGGCTGCAATTCTCATGGTTATGATTTTAATAACAGAAAGAAACTACCTCACAAACTCTAGCACCTGTCCACTTGGCTTGCCAAGAACCTCTCCGTTGTAAAAAACAACTTTGCCATTTAGAATAGTTGTCTCAATACTCGTTGATAGCGTTTCTCCTTCCAGAGGAGACCAACCGCATTTGTAGAGGATGTTGTTTGATGAAATGGTGTAGGGTTTGTTGGGATTTACTAATACCAGATCGGCAAAGTATCCTTCACGAATAAAGCCCCGCTCTTTGATGCCAAATAGAGTGGCAGGAGCATGACACATTTTTTCTACCATCAACTCTTTAGTTAAAACGTTTTGTGACACAAGTTGCAGCATCATTTGCAATGAATGTTGCACAAGAGGCCCCCCAGAAGCAGCTATGAGCGCCCCACCCTCTTTCTCAGCTAATGTATGGGGTGCATGGTCTGTTGCCACCACATCTAACTTACCTGATAGAAGAGCTTGACGTAGTTCGTATCTGTCTTTATCAGTTTTAACTGCAGGGTTCCATTTGATACGAGTGCCCAAACGATCGTAATCCTCAACGGTAAACCAAAGATGGTGCACACAAACTTCCCCAGTAATCTTTTTCTCAGAAATATGCTTAGCATCAAAAAGTGTCATCTCATGTCCTGTTGACAAATGCAGCACGTGCAGACGTGAACCATACTTATCGGCCAATTCAATAGCCTCGGCCGAGGATTGGTAACAAGCCTCAGCACTTCGAATAAGAGGATGATACTTTACAGGAATATCGTCTCCAAACTCCAGTTTATATTTATCAATGTTTTTACGAATGATAGACTCTTTTTCGCAATGAGTTGCAATGAGCATACCAACCTCTGCAAAAATAGCCTCCAGTGTTTTCTTATCATCCACCAACATATTGCCTGTAGATGCACCCATAAACACTTTCACACCACAAAGGTGTTTAGAATCAGCTCGTCTAAGTTCTGCCAAGTTATCATTGGTAGCACCCAGATAGAAAGCATAGTTGGCATAAGACCTGTCTTGTGCATATTCATTCTTTTGCTCCCAAGCATCCATGGTAATGGTTTGCGGATTGGTGTTAGGCATCTCCATATAAGAAGTAACTCCACCCGCTATGGCTGCTCTACTTTCAGATTGTATTGTGCCTTTGTGACTAAGACCTGGTTCCCTAAAATGAACCTGATCGTCAATTACACCTGGTATCAAGTAAAAATTGTCGGCTTCTATTATTTCAGCTCTGTTGCAAATCTCTTCAGGAACTACACCATTGTATATGGTGTCTATTCTATCGTTTTTTACAAGAACAGATCCTTTGGTGGATGTGCCCTCATTGATAATTGTAGCGTTGCGAATAAGTAGCATCATAATATTGTATATATGAAGATGAAATAATAACTAACAACAATAAAAAGCACAGTATGTGCTAAGAGTTCACTTTTTGAATAGATACTTTTCTTGGTTTAATTCTTCCTGTTATCTTTTTCCAGCGCAAATCTATGACACCAAAGAATGCTTCACCAAAGATACCAGTATTCATTTTAGAAGTTCCCAACTGTCGGTTCACGAAAATAACATTCACCTCTTTAATTTTGAAACCAAGCACATGTGCTTTGTACTTCATCTCTATTTGAAAGGCATAACCTTTAAATTGAATTTTATCGAGGTCGATGGTCTCCAGCACCTTTCTTCTGTAGCACATAAATCCGGCTGTGCTATCATGAACTTTCAAACGAGTCACAAAACGTACATACTTTGAAGCAAAGTACGACATTAACACGCGTCCTATTGGCCAGTTCACAACATTTACACCCGAACAGTAGCGTGAGCCAATAGCAGCATCATACCCATCAGTACTACACGCATCATACAGACGAGGTAGATCTTGAGGATCGTGCGAAAAATCTGCATCCATCTCAAAAACATATTCATAGTCACGAGCCAACGCCCACTTAAACCCATGTATATAGGCGGTGCCTAAACCAAGCTTCCCTTTTCGCTCTTCAATAAAGAGTTGCGAGGGAAATTCTTTCATGAGATTACGAACAATGTTAGCCGTCCCATCGGGCGACGCATCGTCAACTATAAGAATATTAAATTTCTTGGGTAAAGAAAAAACAGTACGAATAATGTTTTCGATATTCTCTTTTTCATTATACGTAGGAATGATTACAATGCTATCTGCCATA
>CAYTJC010000241.1:0-3611 GCA_964437875.1 uncultured Dysgonomonadaceae bacterium | reverse complement strand
AGCAGAGGCAACTTTAGAGATAATGACAGAGATAGAGGTTCATTTGCAGACAGATCAAGAGGCGGTGATAGAGAAAGGCCACAAAGGGAGCACAAGGCTTACGATCGTAAGAATATAATGTATGATGATGTTACTAACCGACCTGTTTTTATAAAGAAAGATACAGAAGATTCTCAGCCAAGAAGAGAGCCTATTGATTTCAAAAAGAGAAAAGCAGAAAATAAAAAAGAAGGTCCAGGTGCGGAGCGAAGAGTAAACAAAGTTTTTATTGCTCGCAAACGCCCCACTAAAAGTAACGATTCAGATACTGATACAAGCAAAGAGAACAGTTCTGACAAAGAATAATTCAGCAATGAATGAAAGATAACGGGTGCAATTTCATGAAAATGAACAAACACTCCACTGGCGAGGCTATCTGTAATGGGTAGTCTCGTTTTTTATTGCTTTTATTAGTTTGAGAGAAACTATCATAAAACTAACCTTCACTACAGATTCTGTTTGAAGTATCTGCGCTTTCCATGTCGTGAAAATATCCCTCATTTACTTTATTGTCGTATATTTGTGTTAATACTATTTTTATTAAAGAGAAGTGTGGTCAGTTTTTTTACTAGCATCTCTCAATCTAAATATTCAAGATATGAATCCAACGAATAAGTCAATGAAACAATTCTCTTTTATTCTCATCCTCTGCTTCGTCTTTGCTTCAGGCAGTCTTGCACAATCGCAACCCACAAAAGCAGATGAAGATGAAATAAAACTCGGTTTAGTATTGAGTGGTGGGGGTGCAAAAGGCTTTGCCCATATAGGGGTGTTGAAAGTCTTGGAAGAGGAGAACATTCCCATCACGGTAATTTCGGGCAATAGTATTGGCACAATAGTAGGTGCACTGTACTCTATTGGTTATTCTGCGCAAGATATTGAAGACTTTGTGAGGGAGCAAGATTGGGATATGTTGCTTTTTGATAGAATACCACGAAAGCTAAAAACTCCTTTTAAGCAAAACTATGAGCAAAAATACCTCTTGCAATTTGACCTTAACACAAAAAACAGAAAACTATCGCTACCCTCAGGCTATGTGAAAGGTAATAATATATTGAATCTCTTTAGTGGTGTTACGGCAAATATAACAGATAGTATCTCTTTCTCAGAATTTCCCATCCCTTTTGCTTGTGTGGCCTACAATTTAGAGACCGGAAAAGAAGAGTTGCTAAACCATGGTCATTTGCCTACAGCAATGCTTTCTAGCATGGCCATTCCTGGAGCCTTCTCTCCTGTCAGTTTTAATGGGAATCACTTAGTTGATGGAGGAGTCATAAATAATTTCCCAGTTGACATTGCCAAAGACATGGGAGCTGATATAATAATTGGTGTTGACTTACAGCAAGAGAAAGACGATGATCTGCAATTTGAATCTATCACTTCTATTTTGATGGGAATTGTTGATCAGATTGAAGTTGAAAAGCACAACAGCAACATTGAGCTGGCCGATGTGGTGATAAATCCTGAGCTTAAAGATGTCTCCACTTTCGATTTTAGGGCAGATGTTGTTGATAGTATCATGAAAAAAGGAGAGATGGCAGCAAGAGAACTACTGCCTGAAATAAGGAAACTGGTTGATGGGCGTACTATTAAGCGAAACAATAATAAAGATATAGCATATAAACATACCAATGAATGGTTGATAAAAGAGATTGTTTTAGATGATGAATACCAAGACGACTTTAAGTTTATAACATCTACATTAAATATCAACCCAAACTCTGTTTATACAACAAGCGAGATAGACGAGGCCACAAAAAAACTCTATGCTTATGGCAACTTCGAGATGGTGAACTATAAACTAAAACCAAATGGCAAAGGGCATAATCTTGAGTTGATTATAAAAGATAAAAAAGAGTCTAAACTGATGTTGGGAGCGGCATTTAATACGGTTGATTTAGCTACAATCTATGCCAATTACTCAAAACAAAATTACTCACACTTCTTTAGTCTCATGATGATTGACACAAAAGTTGCCGTCAATCCTCAGATAAAAATGATGCTGGAATCAAACCGTATGCATTTTACTACAATCGGTTTAGAGATAGGAGCTCGTTACAATAAGTTGAATCAATACGAAGCGGGGAGTAGAACAGCCAAAATGGATGTTGTGAATGTAGCAGCATCGCTATATACTAATAAGAGACTTCAGAATAATATCGACTTTGGGGTGGGAGTCAGTCAAAATTATTATAGCAACAGTTGCTATAAACGCAACTCCGATACCGACATAGACTTATTTGATGCAGACACAAGTGGGTTTTACTCTACCCTGTTTGGTCAATTCACAATAGACAGCAGAGATGATGTCTATCTTACCAAAAGAGGCTTTTATTTAAACACCAAGTTTTCTCTTCTTGTAAACAAGGGCGAATTCTCAAATATCGTTCCAATTTATCACTTAAAGCTGAATTCAGTTCTTCCACTTAGTAATGCTGTCTCTTTGTTGGCCAATTTTCATCATCGAACTCTGTTCAATACTAAAAGCAGTAGTTCGGCCTACTCCAATTATGCTGCCAACACTTTTAATTCTTATTCAGATTATTCTTTTCCTGTATTGGGACAGAGAGGGCTTAGTTTTTTGGAACCAGTAAGTACATTGGGTGAATTGGGTCTTAGAATCGGACTAAACGGTAATAATTACTTAACTCCACGGGTACAAGCTTTGTTGCAATATGATGATTGGAAGAGCTTTGAGTTTGATAATTTTAATTGGAGCGCTGGTATTACTTATCAAACTTCCACACGACTTGGGCCCATTGATTTTACATTAGGATATCAACACGAATTTAGCGACTTCAATTTCTTTGGAGGGGTAGGGTACCAGTTTTAAATAGTATTTATTTTCAAAAGGGGTGTGAGGTATGTGGTATGAGGTGTGTGGTATGTGGGGCGTGAGTGTGGTTGTTTTTGAAAAGTGTACAACTATTGTCTATTTGTAATCTCCGCACTGGTGTTATTCACCCGACCAGTGCCTTTACTCAAGTTTTCAATTATGATTTAAGACCACAAGGCACGGATAAATATCCGCGCCAGCACACTGTATTCAAAGCTTCTAGCTTTGATAATAATCCTATTAACAACTCAAGACTCGGATTAATATCCGCCAAACTGAGAGTTTTTCTTTAATCAGGTGTTACTAAATTCCCTTTCCACGAAGATTTTCGACAATCAGGTTCCACTAGATTTCATTTAAACGAGAACACTCCCACCTAAAAATAAAAAAAACCGCTTCTTATTTAAAAGAAACGGTTTTCTGTCGTATGTAAGAACTCTTACTTTATAAGCACTATTGTGCTCTTTGGTTTGTTATAATCCTTTTTTATCCCACCAAATACGTCCACCAGTATCGTCAAAAGAATCTCCATAAGCTGGATCGCTCTTCAACTCTTCGATAGCTGTTTTGTAGTTTTCAATATTCTCTGTATTGGGTGCACCCAAAGCAGCACGACGTGGTATAGTTAGCTTCTCTGATCCCGAAGCGATTGTTTCAAGAAATGCAACTCCACCCATAGGTTCTGGTTGATCTTTAAATGCTGGCAATCCAGTACGTTTCCAAGTAGCCCAAGCTT
>CAYTJC010000240.1:0-3612 GCA_964437875.1 uncultured Dysgonomonadaceae bacterium | reverse complement strand
CCGCTTAGTAAGTGAGAATCTGATTCATATGGAAAGTACTGACCATCTTGACCATAATAGCTAGGAGATGTCATAAGAGTTGTAGCATTTCCAGCTCCTGCATACCCTGCAATACTATTCAAACGAGAAGTAAGCACTTCTACCTCTCTTAACAAATCATCTCGCGACATTGATTGCAATGAAGTTTTGCTTCTTAACGGAGCAAATGATCTTCCAGCTAAGTTATTTAGCGAGGATTGAGGATTGAGATCATTCAAATAGATATTTTCTAATTCAAATTCAATTTTATCTTTTCTAGCATTTGCAATTTGATTAAGAAATTTGATTAGATCCGATTTAGATATCACAATTTCTCCTTGAACATCATCAAAGATGTTAGAAACAATAGAGTCCGTTTGAGCATTAAGCCCAAACGCGCCTATTATCAATGTAGTTATAATTAATACTATTTTAATTTTTCGGAACATAATAGTTTGTTTATTAATGCCTTTCTTTAAAAATCAAATCTATATCCCAATGAAAACAGATTGTTTTTAAAAGCTTTTCTTGATGTATATTCAACAAACAGGCTTCCGTTTCCAACATCTACATATGATCCTGCTATAAAGTTGATACCGAAATTAAATTTCTCAATTTTATTCAGCCCCAAACCAATTCCTACATAAGGATTAAACATAGAAGTATTATTTACTAGCAAAGGATATGTCACATTTGCATTTAAACCGTAAGCAACTTTTCCACCCACTCCAAAGTATAAATCTGGTGTGAAAACGAAATCAGTACTCGAGAAACCATAATTGGCTTTTACACCAAAAAGAACAGATGTTGCATCACCAAAGTTCATTGCTAAAAATGGAGACAGTCCTCTGTATATAACCCATGAAGTTGCCAATCCTTGTGATTCGTCTTGCATTGTAGAAGATGTTGTACCAGTTCCACGTCTCACTTGAGGCTGAGGTGCATTAAAAGGCGTTTGACTACCTCCGGGAGAAACAATAAATGTTCTGTCCGAACCTGTTGAAGGTTGTTGCCTGTAAGCATTGTCTATTTTCAGAGAGTTTTCTTCAATTCTATTGCTTATACGTCTCATCTCTTCCATCAACTCTCTATTGCTATCATCCATGCTTTTGGTCACAGACATTGATTGAGATTCTGCTACTTCTTCTTGTGGTATCTCTCGCTGCAAACTTGCTGTTGCAGGTTGTTGCTGCAAAGCTCTTGTTGCAGGGGCACCACTCAATATTAGTCTTTCTAATCTATCTAATCGCTCTTCTGGAGTCTCTTTTTTTAACACAGGAGCACCCACACCTTGTACCACTTTATCTACTAACGATTCCAATTCAGCAGGAGTTAATCTAATCATTGTTTGGTCTCCTGAGTTAGTTGTAGCAGCTGCTAAATCACTTGTCGTTTTCGTACTATCTCCTGCTACTGCATAAGATTCAGGCATAGTATTTGTAGCAGACACCATTGGTGTTCCATTTGTTGCTTGCACTGCTTCTATCGATTCTATTAACTCTGCTTCTAAACGTTGTTTTTCGTTTATTATTTGTGTTATTTTTTGAGTGTCGTTTAATGCGTAAGCTTTATCCAATTCTTTTTTCAATTCAGCTGCACGTTGCTCATACATCATTGTTTTGTTACTCACCCTTTGTTCAGCATACGTCCCTAAAGCTCTATTAGCTTGAGCTTTTTTACCAATATTGAATTTCAATCCTGCATTAAACATTGTATGTTTTTTGAGGTCTTCAGTAGAACCCACATCTTCAGGGTCAACGTCAGTTGTATACAAAAGATTGGCAGCACCAAAAAGCTCAAAGTAACGAGAAATAGGAATAGATAGACCCACACCAGCTTTTGCAAAATAACCTGAACTGGGAGTAGCAGTTAGTGGATTAACACCAACATAGCTATCATACACATTCATATACCCACCACCAACAGTTATATAAGGTACTATTCCTTGTGCAACATTTAATTTTCCTGTAAAATCGGCACCATACATGGCCATTTTATCAAAGTCGAAAGTTACTTTTTCGTCTTCTGAAGAGCGATAGTAAAAACCACGCAATCCAACATAGTCATTGAAGTCTACGCCCAATGCACCTCCTAATAAGTATGTATTGCGCATATTGGTAGAATTATCAAAGTTGACAAAAGCACCTCCTGGTTCAAACACGAAACGCAGACCCAACAAACCATTATTGTATTGCTTGTTCAATGCCCTTTCTACAGCAGTATAATTCTTAGGATTTTTACCGTTTAAATTAAACTGAAGCCCTAAATTTAGCGACCAATTCATCACACGATTACTGGTTATGTTTTCATCAATCCAATCATTAAAATCGTTTTTTGCTGGATCGTCCAATCTTAACATACTAGAAGGGTCTAAATTAAAAGCATGTACTTTTGCAGCTAGATTAAGCGTAACCCTATCACTTACAATATACTTACCTCCTAAACCAGCTGTAAGATAAATCTGTTCCTGCTTAATTTCGTTGAATTTAAGCTTTTGCACACCTGTGCCTAAAGTCAGGTATGGCTCAACAATAGAATTTGTAGGGATATCTGCTTTAAACTCGCCACCCCAACGAGAAATATCTACGTCTTGTGCATTAAATAGCCCAATCAGATTTTCAGGCATACTCAGACTATTGAGCGTACTCTTTAAACCAACTGACTGTTCATACACACCTCTCAACTCAATACTGGAACCTAATCCAATACCAAGCTTAGCTCCCACCATAGGGCCATTCTTAACAAACATCTGACTGTCCCACCAAGTATAGCTTGCTGTTGGAGTCAAATTAAGTCTTATGTCACTTACTTGTCCCTTTACCTGTAAAGACAGAATTAGCAAGAGACTTAAATAAATTGTTTTTTTCATTTATATTGTGATTATTGATAATTGAAATTCTATATAACATCAGCTTTACCGCAACCATAACATTGAGTACAAAAATAAGTTTAGCTTATATATATATTTAACTGATAAAACGTAGTGTTTACGGTAGCTAAGCAACATTTCGTAGAAGTAATACAAGGTGTTGCGAATTGACGAATCATTAAGACTAATGGGAAAAATTGAAACTTTATAAACTCTCTCATAAATTGGATATTTGCTAAAGCCCAAAAAAGGCAATCATTTCTCAACAATAACCTTTTCTATTCCTAAATATTATAAATGCTCATATTTTGCGTTGACACAAAAGTCTATACATGTGATTTCGCTATTGCGAAATACAGTTTGCGAAAATGCAAGAGCTATAACTTTCCCTGAAAAATACTAAACTCGCATGCCTGCCACAACCTTCACGTCAGTCTCCAACTCTTTCATTTTGGCTAACAAAGGATTAATGGCCATTTTCTTTAGTCTTCTTTGCTTTACAGTTTCCAGCATCTTAGCTTCCAAATCCGCTATAGAGGCAAGAGTAGCTTCTAATGACTCCAAAAGTTCTTCAGCTTCTCTTTTTTGGGCTCTCACAATGTGGCTTTGAAGTGCCAATGACAGAGTCTTCACCTGTTCAGTATCCTCAGATTTTTTATCTTCAGGCAACTGGTCTATTAATGCATGTATCTCTGTTGATAAATTCAAGCTATCTTGTAATAATT
>CAYTJC010000239.1:0-3621 GCA_964437875.1 uncultured Dysgonomonadaceae bacterium | reverse complement strand
ACACTTTGTGATGTAAAAAGAAGTTTTCATTCTGTTTGGCAATGTTGTATATTTAGGTAACCTCTAAAAACCCTTTATTTCATTTTAAGTTTGTCTTTTCTTGAGTTTTTAGAAGTAGGTTTAGTTCAAATATTTTTCAATTTACACCTTAGCACTAGATTTATAGTTGGTTTTAATGTTATATTTCAACGTAAAGACACTCTTGTTCTTTTTTATGCTACGGTAAGCTGTATCTTTCTGAACATATTATAGGTAAGATTCATCAGCCCAACTATGGCTGTTATTCTTTTTATGCCGATACTGTGCAAATACATTCCGTTCATACTCATCTCCATGAAACCAAAGATGTGTTCTACTCTTGAGCGTACTTTAGATTTTATCCTGTTATTTTCTTTTTGTTCTTCTGTAAGAGGGCGATTTTTAGCACCTTTCTCACAGACTTGATTTTCCATTTCTTTCGAAGCTATTGCTTGCTCTTGTATTGGACCTGTATAGGCTGAATCTGCGTAAAAAGGCTCTCCTTTGTCTTTTTTTTCCAATAAGGGTTCTGTTTGTTGTGAATCATGCACCGAAGCATCCGTGACAGTGTACTTAGTGATTAACTTACTACCAGAGTCTTGTTTTACATGATTTTTATAACCAAAGTAACTCACATTATTTTTCTTTGTCCAAAGGGCATCAGTATCTTTTTGTGCTAATCGATGAGAGTTTTGCTTAAATGACTCTGGAACCTCCCCTTCTTTGATTTGTTTATTCTCGTCGTGCGTATTACGCTGTATTGGCACTTCAATAAAACTAGCATCTACTATTTTACCTTCATTCACTACAAGATTCAATCGTTCTAATTCTTCTAAAAACAGATTAAAAAGTGGCTCTATCAAGTCTAAATCAATCAGACGTTCTCTGAAATGCCAAACCGTCTTACTGTCTGGAACATCATCTGCAATGGTTAAATTCAAGAAACGCATAAAACTCATTCGGTCATTAATTTGATACTCAACTTGATCATCAGATATATTGTAATAACGTTGCAAAATAAGCACCTTAAACATCATAACGTAATCATAAGGTGGACGTCCACCTTTACCTTTAGATTCTTTAGTAAGAGTGTCTTGCAACAATGTCCTGAACATTTCAAAATCAACATGGTTGTTCAAACGCTCCAAAGGATCACCCAACACCGACAATTTACTAAGTCTTATATCTTGATCGAAAAATCCGTAATCTCGATGTCTTTTAAACTTCTTCATATTTGCTTTAATTATTATGCAAGATACTAATAAACAGTGAGATGTGATAGATTATTTGTATTTATTAAAAGAGGTTTTTTAAGAATAGTTTTTAGAGGCCCCCTTAAGGTACAGGTAGCATTACCCAACAGGCACTGTGCGTAATACCAGCATTCTATAACTACAATACGCTATTGCATACTCACTCTGATTATAACAATGCTCAAATCTTGATTTCTATCATTAGGGGAACTTAAAAACAACTTACCCTCCCTTTTCCCCTTTGTTAACTAAGTATCTTAAAATATTCTCCAATATCCATCAAGGTGTTTTGTCCAAAATAAAATATTCTGCAATTTCTTCCTTGGTGTTTTGTCCAGAATAAAATATTCTGCAATTTCTTCCTTGGTGTTTTGTCCAAAATAAAATATTCTGCAATTTCCATCAAGGTGTTTGGCTCAAATAAAATTATTCTGCAATATCCACCAGGGTGTTTTGCCCAGATTAAAATATTCTGCTATTTCCATCTTGGTGTTTTGCTCAAATTAAATTATTCTGCAATATCCACCTTGGTGTTTTGCCCAGATTAAAATATTCTGCTATATCCTCTTTGGTGTTTTGCCCAAATTAAATTATTTTGCCCTATCCTCTTTGGTGTTTTGCCCAATTTAAATTATTATAGCACATCTCTTATGGTGTTCGGCTTAGATTATATAAATCGGAAAGGTCTTCCTTGGTGCTTGGCTCAGATTATATTAACCTGCAATATCTTTGTTGGAGTTTTGTCCAAAATAAAACTTCTAAAGCCATCTCCCTTGGTTAATTTTGCAAAGCACAATTCATTTAGAGCTTCTACCAAAGTGATTCTTATAGAAAAAGCATTTGTGTTTGACTAAAATAAACTATGCAGGGAGATAAAACTCTCATTCACACCTACTACTCTCACTATTAAGATATAACTAAAAACTGATCTTGCTTAATTAATAGAAAGCTCTCTAATAAACAATTAGCAAAACTAAAACGATTAGGATATATCAAATAATTATCACAATTTCAAAGTAATCCTTTTCAGCACACAACAACAAACGATATATATAGTATGAAATGATAAATATTTATTATTTATTTGAACATATAAAAAGGAAGTATGTTTATAATGTATTAAGAATCAGAAAGTAGGTATATAGCCAATAAAAATAGAATTGAAAACATGAAAGCAATCTAAATACACTACATATAGCTGTTTAACACATGAAAAAAATATTGGCAATTCAATATGCTTTACATATAAGAAATCGTCAACATTTAGATAGATACAAAATATTTCCATCAAATAGAACTGCTATTTTGAGAGAACAAAACAGCCCTATTTAATACATTTTGTATTCCTCGTAACAAACTAACAGCTATAAGAATGGAGCATAAATAGAGACGTCTATTAAATATTAAAACACGGTATAAAAACAACATATTTGAAGTATAGATTTTATAATCAGCTGTGTATATGTTTTGTTGTTACCTCTAAAAAACGTATCTTTGACACTTCTTTAAAATTTAAGGCTTTTAACTCCTTTCTGTTTTTATGCAATCGCAGAGATAAACCCGTGAATAAGTCTTCCACTAAAAAGTTCAAAGTAAGCAGAATAACTGCGAACAAATATATAATTACATAATAATAAATAGATCATTAAAATCTACATTTCAGGTATGATTCAAAAATCAAAACAAACGTTTTTAATTCTCGCATTGTTGGTTTTCCCATTTTTAACAACTGCACAGGAAAGTGAAAAAAAAGATGGAGTTAAATTTGGTGGTGCACTGCGCTACAACATTATTTCAAAAAACTATGAAAACAGTACAGACAAAACTGACCCCCAGTTTACATGGGATACATGGCGTCTGAATATGGATGGATCTTTATCAGGCATAGATTTCAGTTTTGAGTACCGTTTCTACCCTTCAGGTGAATATCATTTCATCCATCACGGTTGGTTTGGGTATAAATTCTCGGATGTAGTTTATACTAAGTTAGGTGTATCGCAAGTACCATTTGGTGTACAAGGGTTTGCATCTCACTCATACTTCTTTCAAGCTCCCTATTATGTAGGATTGGAAGATGATTATGACATGGGTATAAAATTTGACATTACACCAACGGAAGATATTGATATTGCATTGGCCTACTATCGTCAAGCAGAGCCTAAAGGATCAGGAGGATCAGGCGATGCATCAAGGTACTCATATGATATAGTTCCTGGTCTGGGTTCTTATATTGATGCAAACGGCGACATTATAAAGTCGCAAGCCACAATTTCAGAGCTTGACCAATTTAATGCGCGTGTATCATGGAGATTTACACCAGGTTGGGAAGCAGGTTTATCAGGACAAGTTG
>CAYTJC010000238.1:0-3647 GCA_964437875.1 uncultured Dysgonomonadaceae bacterium | reverse complement strand
TTGTAACGGGAGTTATAGGTGCTGACGTACACGCTGTTGGCAATAAAATTCTAACTTATGCGTTAGAAGAAGCAGGTTTTAAGATGGTGAATTTGGGTGTGATGGTTACACAAGAAGAATTTATTGAAGCCGCTGTTGAAACAAATGCTGATGCTATTCTTGTTTCTTCGCTCTATGGACATGGAGAGATAGATTGCTACGGATTGCGAGACAAGTGCAATGAGGCAGGGCTGAAAGATATTCCTTTGTTGGCTGGCGGAAATCTTGTGGTGGGCAAGCAAAACTTTGAGGAGGTTGAAAAACGCTTTATGGCTATGGGTTTCACCAAAGTATATCCGCCTAACACCCAACTTGACACTACAATTGCTGACTTGAACATCCTTTTTTCTAAATAAACATGAAATATCTTACTGCAGATTTTGGCAGTACATATACTAAACTAACCGCTATAGATGCCTCTAAGGCAGAAATCTTGGCAACCTCATCTGCATTTACTACTATTGAAACTGATGTGATGGAAGGCTACCATATTGCTTTGCAACAATTGGAGAGCAAAATTGGTGTGTTTAAGTATGACCAACTTCTCTGTTGCAGCAGTGCAGCTGGTGGACTGAAGATGGTGGCTTTGGGCCTTGTGCCCGAGCTTACTGCTAAGGCTGCCAAAATGGCTGCATCCAGTGCAGGCGCTAAGGTTGTGAAAACATATGCTTTTGAACTATCGAAGACTGAGCAAGATGAGATATATGCTATAGACCCCGACTTAATTTTGCTTTGTGGTGGTACAGATGGTGGCAACAAAGAGGTAATTATAAGCAATGCCAAGAAGCTGTGCCAAATAAACCGCAACTTTTCTACAATTGTGGCAGGCAACAAAAGTGCTGCGGGTGAAGTGGAGACTGCTTTTTCTGCATCGGGAAAAGACTATGTGGTGACCGAAAATGTAATGCCCGAGTTTAATAAACTGAATATAGAGCCAGCAAAGCAAAAAATAAAAGAGCTATTTATAAGTAAAATTATTGATGCCAAAGGGCTCCATAAGGTGCAAGAGATGACGCACCACGAGATAATACCTACTCCACTTGCTGTGCTCAATGGATGCGGTCTGTTGAGCGAGGGCACAGAAAACAGTGCAGGACTTGGCGACTTGATGGCTATCGACATTGGTGGTGCTACCACGGATGTGTATTCCATTGCGGCTGGAACACCCACTTTTGACAATGTGATGATAAAAGGATTGCCCGAACCCCGCAACAAACGAACGGTGGAGGGCGATTTGGGTATGAGGTACAGCCTTAAATCGTTGGCACAAGAAGTTGATCTGGATGCACTATCGGTGGAGCACGCAATTGCTGTGGATGATATTGTGAGATGGATTGATACCTGCAAGGCAGCACCTAGTACGCTTGCGGAGGAGAACAGCATGAATCAAACAATAGAGGAGGCCTTGGCAAAACAGGCGCTGAAATTGGCGGTGGAGAGACATGCTGGCAGTGTGGAAACTACTTTCACACCCTTTGGGCAGATGTACATTGTGTCGGGCAAAGATTTATCGGAGGTGAAACTTATTGTTGGTATTGGGGGTGCATTGGTAAACGCCGTCAACCCCACTGCTATATTGAAAGGTGCCAAATCAGACCCACAAAGTTTGATGATATTGAAGCCAAAAGCACCAAAGTACTTGTTGGACAAGAAGTATATATTTGCATCGATGGGTCTTCTGTGTGCATTGGACGCAGAGTTAGCTTTAACTATTATGAAAAAAGAAATTACATACATACAATAATTTGTAACACAAAAAATACAAAAAATGAAAATTAGCAACACAATGCTCTCTAACGATCAGTTTTATGAAGAGCGAAAAGAGGTGTTAGGGCAATGGAAAACAGGCGCAAAGGTTGACTTTGATGAAGCTGTGGCTTATCAGAAAACGATATCAGACGAAAAACGATTTGGGGTGAAACTTGCCACAGCAAAAAAGGAGGGTATCACGCTCATTCAACCACGTGCTGGAGTAGCTTTGGAGGACGAACACATAAAGCTACTGCAGTATCTGGAAAATGAGGGAGAGGCAGATTTGTTGCCCACCACCATTGACAGCTATACACGCCTGAATAGATACAACGAAGCAGAAGCTGGTATTCAACAAAGTCGTGAAACAGGCCGCTCTATGCTCAATGGATTTCCTGCGGTGAACTATGGGGTGGATGTGTGCAGAAGTGTGACATCGGCTCTTAAAAACCCTGTGCAAGTGCGTCACGGAACTCCTGATGCTCGTTTGCTTACAGAGATATCCATTGCAGGTGGATTCACCTCTTATGAAGGGGGCGGTATCTCTTACAACATACCTTATTCTAAAAATCACTCACTTGAGAAAACAATTGCTCATTGGCAATATACAGATAGATTGGTGGGAATGTACGAAGAGGCTGGGGTTTCTATTAACCGCGAACCTTTTGGACCTCTTACCGGAACACTTATTCCTCCATGTATTTCAAACTCGGTAGCTATTATAGAGAGCTTGTTAGCGGCAACACAAGGTGTGAAAGACGTAACAGTGGGGTATGGACAGTGCGGTAATCTGATTCAAGACGTGGCAGCCATTCGCTCACTCAATATCCTTACTCGTGCTTATTTAGACAAATTTGGATTTAAGGATGTGCGTGTAACTACTGTTTTCCACCAATGGATGGGTGGTTTTCCACAAGACGAGTCAAAGTCATTTGGCGTAATCTCTTGGGGTGCTGCTGCTGCTGCATTGGCTAAAGCAACCAAGGTGATTGTGAAAACACCTCATGAGGCAGTGGGAGTGCCTACCAAAGAGGCCAATGCTGCTGGACTGTTGGCTACAAAGCAGGTTATATCTATGTTGAAGGACCAAGACCTTCTGGAGACGCCTGCGGTAATAACAGAGAGCGAAATTATCATGAAAGAGATGAAATGCATCCTCGACAAGGTGGAGGAGTTGGGTAAAGGCGACTATGCTTTGGGTGCAATTGCTGCTTTTGAAGCAGGGGTAATTGATGTTCCTTTTGCTCCAAGCCGTTTCAATGCGGGTAAGCTATTGCCTGCACGTGATAATGATGGTGCAATACGATTGCTTGAAGTGGGGAATCTTCCTTTCACTAAAGACTTGAAAGATTATCACAAAAAGAAATTGGACGAAAGGGGGGCTTTTGAGAAAAGACCCGTTAGTTTCCAAATGGTGATAGATGATGTGTATGCAATTGGGAAGGGTTTCTTAGTTGGCAGACCAAAAGGAATTTAATGTTTAACTGAATCTAATTGATAAATAAAAAAACAATGAAAATTAAAAAAGTAATATGCTCATCGGGGAAGACTGGTTTTTTCTTTGATGATCAAAAGGCTATAAAAAGTGGTGCGAAGAATGATGGTGCGTTTTATCAAGGTGAACCTGCTACTGAGGGATTTACAGCAGTAAGGCAAGCTGGAGAGTCTATATCTGTAATGTTTGTACTCGAAAATGGAGCAATAGCTCACGGAGATTGTGCTGCTGTGCAGTATTCGGGTGCAGGCGGACGCGACCCTTTGTTTTTGGCAGACAACTTTATTCCTATTATAGAGCAAGAGATTGCTCCACTATATGTGGGTAAGGAGATTACCACTTTCAAAGAGATGGCCGATAGGGT
>CAYTJC010000237.1:0-3660 GCA_964437875.1 uncultured Dysgonomonadaceae bacterium | reverse complement strand
CCACAAGTGAATTCTCTGAAAATTTCTCTCAGCAATTTGATAAAAACAATGTTAGGCTTGCTAACATGACAACTTCTGAAGGTTATCCAGATTTTACTGAAGCAGCAAAAAAAACAATTCATGGTGTAGTTCATGTCAAAACTACTAAAACACCGACTAGAAGAGACCCATCTTCTAGAAGAAGACAACAGTATATTGATCCATTTGAATTCTTTTTTGGCAACCGTGATTTTGACTTCGGACAACCTCAACCTCAAGTAGGGTATGGTTCTGGAGTAATTATCTCAAAAGATGGTTATATTATAACAAACAACCATGTTGTAGCAGGAGCTTCTGAAGTATCAGTTACATTAAACGATGATACTGAGTACGCAGCTACTGTTATAGGTGCTGATCCTGGAACAGATATCGCATTAATCAAAATAGAAGGAGAAAAAGATTTTAAGTATGTTTCATTTGGCAGTTCAGACGACTTGCAAGTAGGCGAATGGGTATTAGCTGTTGGAAACCCATTTAATTTAACCTCTACTGTAACAGCAGGTATTGTAAGTGCAAAAAACAGAGCCAATATTATTGGTGAAGCAAAAAGCCTACAATCTTTCATTCAGGTTGATGCTGCAGTAAATCCAGGTAATAGTGGTGGAGCATTAGTAAACACCCGTGGTGAACTAGTAGGTATAAACACATTAATATATTCACAAACCGGAAACTTTGCAGGTTATGCATTTGCAATTCCTATATCAATAGCTGGCAAAGTAGCATCAGATATCAAAGAATATGGCACAGTACAACGTGCAGTAATGGGTATTCTATCTCCTAATATAGAATATATAAAAGAGAACGATCCAGATAAATTCCGCGAGTTACAAAAAATAGAGGGTGTTCAAATTGATGATTTCTCTGAAAAAAGCCCTTCAGAAGCTGCAGGAATAAAGAAAGGTGATATAATCAAATCAATCAATAATGCATCCATTCGTAATTTCAACGAACTACAAAACCAAATAGGTAAATATCGTCCAGGAGATAAGATAAAAGTAATAGTTGATAGAGATGGTAAAGAAATGAGTTACACTGTAGAACTTCAAAATGACCAAGGAAGCACCGAGTTGACAAAACCTGTGAACAGTATGAACATATTAGGTGCAACATTTGGAGAAATTTCTACTGAAAAGAAACAAAAATTAGGTGTCAGAAGTGGCGTTGAGGTTACAGATGTTGAAAGAAGCGGTAAGTTTAGAAAAGAAGGAATAAATAAAGGTTTTATCATTCTTCGAATAAACAATATGCCAGTAAATACAGAGGCAGACATTGAGGAGATAGTACAAATGACTGCTCGTTCAAAATCAGAGGATAAGGCAATACTTATAGCAGGATTTTATCCTAATAGTAAAATTCAGTACATAGCCATTGATTTAGCTAGCGAATAGGTTAAACTATTTTAAATAAAACTGACACCGATAACAAAATCACATACTCAGTGTTCTAAACAAGGGAGCCAGCAAGAGCTGGTTCCTTTGTTGCTAACTAATTAAGGATAATACCATAGAGACATTGTAAGAGGCATTCGAGACATATTTTCTTACTATCAAAAAAAACAGTATCTTTGTCCTCCCAAAAAAGAAATAAAAAAATAACGATAAAAACATACAAATGAGACAATTAAAGATAACAAAATCGATTACGAATCGTGAGAGTGCATCTTTAGACAAGTACTTACAAGAGATTGGTCGCGAGAGCCTAATCACTGTAGAGGAAGAAGTCGAATTAGCACAAGCCATTAGAAAAGGCGACAGAGAAGCTTTAGAAAAACTCACTAAAGCTAATCTAAGATTTGTTGTATCGGTTGCAAAACAATATCAAAATCAAGGCCTTAGCTTACCCGACTTGATAAACGAAGGTAACTTAGGTTTAATTAAAGCTGCAGAGAAATTTGATGAGACTCGTGGCTTTAAATTTATCAGTTATGCAGTGTGGTGGATTCGTCAATCTATATTGCAAGCTTTAGCTGAGCAATCACGTATTGTAAGACTTCCACTTAACCAAGTTGGATCGCTAAACAAAATCAGTAAAGCTTTACAAAAGTTTGAACAAGAGAATGAACGTAAACCTTCTGCTGAAGAATTGGCCATTGCACTTGATATTCCAGTAGAAAAAGTGAGAGACTCACTCAAAGTTTCTGGGCGTCATATATCAATGGACGCACCTTTTGTTGAAGGTGAAGACAACAGCCTGCTGGATGTTATGATTAATGACGACGCACCGCTAGCTGATAGAGCTCTAATCAATGAATCTCTTCAAAAAGAAATAGACAGGGCACTATCTACTCTAACAGAACGCGAAAGTGAAATCATCAAAATGTTTTTTGGAATTAGTTCTCAAGAAATGACTTTAGAAGAGATTGGAGATAAATTCCAACTCACACGCGAGCGTGTAAGACAAATAAAAGAGAAAGCAATTAGAAGACTTCGTCAAGACTCACGTAGCAAATTACTCAAAGGTTATTTGGGATAAATCATTTATATATTAACGGCAAGAGATAAATAATTACGGTTATTCATACTTTAAAGCGTCAAATCTAGATTTTTGGCGTTTTATTTATAAAAAAATTGCCATTGTAACGATTTAACTCTTATATTTGCATTTGAGTGATAAGTTAGGGACAAACATTGAGTTTAAAGAATTTCAATTTTGCTATAACTTAACTTCTCATCTCAAAAAGAATGAATGTATTTGAACATTTTATTTTAGCATTTGTTATATGTATTGATTCAACGGTAGAATAAGACACAACGCTACCGTTCAATTCTAAATAATATTTACGAAATAGAAATCGAGTTATTGTAGTAAAGAATGTTTAATTAGAATTTAAATTTATGAAAAAAATTAGTTTATTATTAATGTCAATCCTTGTAGCATTTGGAATAAGTGCTCAAGAGACACAAAATGTTTCTCATGGTGATGTTTACCTGAAAAACAAAGCAAGCGACAACTGGTTTATGACAGTTGGCGGAGGTGCAAACATGTATTTTGGTAGCGGAAGCTCTGATCAAGATTTCATGGATGCAATAGGATGGCAAGGACAAATTGCCGTTGGCAAATGGATTAACCCTAACTGGGGTGGCCGTTTAGCTGTAAATGTTGGCCAACAAGAACACTACAACAGAGGAGCCGATAACTACAGAAAAGACTCTTTTGTACATCCACAATTAAATGTATTATGGAATGCAACTAACGCAGTAGCTGGTTATAGAGCCGACAGAGTTTACAACCTAATTCCTTATGCAGGTTTTGGTTGGATGATGGGTATGGAGAATGATGACTTCAGCGGATCTATAGACAATGAACTTACTTGGAACGCTGGTTTAATTAACGATTTCCGTTTAACAAACAACTTTTCTATTTTTGTTGAACTAGCGGCATATACTCTTAAAGAAAATTGGGGTCAAAGATACTCACAAACTACAAGTGGTGATTACAGCTATGACATAGCTGCACAAGCTTTAGTTGGAGTAAAATTTGGTTTAGGTGGAAAACAAGATTTCACACATGCTGAACTAATGGACTACAACAGGATTAATGACCTGAACAGTCAAATCAACAAACTTCGTGCTGAAAACGAAAACTTAAGCAAGAGACCAGAATTCTGTCCAGAGTGTCCAG
>CAYTJC010000236.1:0-3661 GCA_964437875.1 uncultured Dysgonomonadaceae bacterium | reverse complement strand
GTAGAGCAGTTTGTTTTATTGTATTGTTTGAGAAAAAGCTTTTACCCAACATAAAATCGTTGTTTAAAACTAATCCTTGCCCGAATGACAAGCGATAATCGCCTACAGCCAAAACTCTTAACTTACCCACGTTACGTAACATCAAATGAAAACCATAATGATCATACCCTTTCTTATAATCGGGTTTCCAAAATGGTTCTCCTGCATCTTTTTCTCCTACTATGCCAGCTTGAAACTTATCTCTATACGAAATTGAATATTTAAGCGAATGATAAAAATCTTCTCCCACATACTTCCTATTAGGATACTTATTTAAGATAGAATCGGAAAAGTTGCCATATCCTGCCCTTTCATTCAATGTTTTATCTAGTCTTATTTCTACATTATGCCGCGAACTTTTTATAAACTCGTCTATCTTAAACGGTTCTCTCTTTTTAGCCATTTCTCCCACATAAAAGAAGGGTAATATAAGTTCTACCGTCGCATAATCAAGTATATACACATTACGCAACTCAAAAACTGTATATATAGGTCTGTTCTTTTCTAAGAAGTCTGCTATTGCATTAGCTTGATGGGCAGAAAGCAATGGAAAAAGTTCTAACTGTTCTCTCGTTACCGAATTTAGATTCATTGGGTTTTGCTCCAATTGGCTCAACTCTTCGAAGAGATTGTCTATAGACATCTCATCCATGCCCTCTTCAGCAAGCTGTTCTATATGGCTTCGCCAGTCACTTGTTTGTGCTTGAAGAGGTGTTATTAGTAGCAAACTGAAAACAAGAACTAATATATGTAATAGACTACGAATCATATTTTCAAATTGTTTTTACATGGCAAAAAAAGAAATTTGAGATACTTAATTGAATCGAAAAAGAGTGTGCTAAAAGTTCGAAAAGCAAACATAGCAAATTAACTTAAAGTAAACTATAATATGATTAATATTCTTTTCATCAAAAGAATAACTTTTCTGTAAACAGCTTAATAACTAAACCGTAAATGTTATATTTGTATCTCTCTAAACTACTTCAAAGCTATGCGTTGTTTTATAATTGGTCTTTTTGCACTAACTGCTTTGTATGCTTGTCATCCTAAGCAAGCTACTGATGAGAGTATTCCAGTACAAGAAGAAGTGATAACAATAACAGAAGTTATGCTTGATCCCGACACCACTATAATTGATAGTCGCTACACTTTTGACGAAGCACTTGAAGGATCCAACGCACCACAATCAGTTATTGATGAACTGGAATTGATTGAAGTAACTTATCTATCTACAGATCAGAAACTACACCAAGGGCAAATACTAATCAACAAAAGACTATCGCAGGATATCAAAGAGCTATTTCAGTTTATGTTACAACAAAAATTTGTAATTGAAAGAGCCATCCCAATTGTAGCTTATAACTGGAGCGATAGTCTCTCTATGGCAAAGAATAACAGTTACAGCTTTTGCTATCGAAACATCACCTACTCCAATCACACAAAAGGATTGGCCATTGACATCAACCCACGATTCAACCCACTAAGATGGAAAACCAAGAACGTGCCTAATGAGCCTATTGGAGCTGTTTTAGACACAACTGTAAATGGTACTTTGCATCCCAACCATCCTGTTGTCAAAGAGTTTAGAAAGCGTGGCTTTAGATGGGGCCACACTTTTAGTAAATATTGGGATGATCATCATTTTGAGAGGAAGTTATGAGTACAAAATTGAACGATTCTTCAAAATCATTCCTCTATATAGCCATTGCCGTAGCAAGTTGGTCCACTGTGGCATCAGCTTTCAAAATAGGCTTGCGGCACTACTCATCATATGAACTCTTGCTGGTAGCAACCATTACCGCACTGTTGATATTTGGACTGGTACTTAGTTTTCAAAAGAAATGGCATCTTATAAAATCGATTACTCTAAAAGAGTGGATATTTTTTGCCATAACAGGAATGCTGAGTCCAGCTGGATACTATTTAATCCTCTTCAAGGCTTACGATTTGCTCCCTGCACAAATTGCACAATCAATTAACTACTCGTGGGCAATTGTGCTAACATTACTTTTAGCTGTGTTTATGAAGCAACGCATTCCTGCACTTAAGTTTTTAGGAATGACAATATCGTTGGGTGGTGTAGCACTCATCTCGCTTGGGTCAGAAACAATATCCGGGGTGCAGCTTTCAATAACGGGCTTGTTGCTTGCATTTGTTAGTGCTTTTGTATGGGCATCATTTTGGATTCTCAACAAAAAAAGTGAACACATAGACAACATATTAGCTCTATTTCTCAGCTTCTTTTTTGGTTCTTTGTTTCTGCTAATTGGATTACTATTTGTTGATGTGCAACTGCAATCCCTGAAAGGCTTATTGTCAGCTGTTTATGTTGGTCTTTTCGAAATGGCTATTCCTTTTATATTTTTTGGATTAGCACTCAAGAAAACCAATAACCCCGCTCTCATTAATCAACTGTGTTATCTTTCCCCCTTTATCTCTCTATTCATTATTCGCTCAGTCTTAGGCGAGCAAATCTTTTTTACAACCTTTGTTGGGCTTGCACTTATTGTGGGTGGAATATTGTTTAATAAGTATTTGATAAATAAGCCAAAGAGGCAAAATTAGACTTTAATTTAAAACCTATATATAAACAAAAACCCCGACTCCATTTCAATGGAATCGAGGTTTATAGCTTTCAAATAACTAACTAGAGAGGAAATTCTTCCCTAATTGGGTCGTCATATTTCTCTTGCAGTTTTTTCAATTCTGCCTTTAGTTCTTTTGTAATCTCTTCGTATCCGGTTTGTCCGTATAGATTATGCATTTCCTCTATGTCTTTTTCTAAATCGAAAAGCTCCCAAGTATCAATGTCATTGTAAAAGTGAATTAATTTGTAACGATCTGTTCTCACTCCATAGTGACGTTTAACCATGTGCTCCGATGGGAACTCATAAAAATGGTAATACAATGATTTGCGCCAGTCTTTTGCTTTAACATCACCTTTCAAGAGAGGCAATAATGAAACACCTTGTATGTCTTCAGGAATTGCAGCACCTGCAATGTCCAACATAGTGGGTGCAAAGTCGATGTTTTGAGCTAAGAGTGAAATGTTGCCTCTGGTCTTCAAGTGAGAAGGCAAATGCATAACAAGAGGTGTACTCATTGACTCTTCATACATAAAACGTTTGTCGAACCAACCGTGCTCACCCATATAAAAACCTTGATCTGATGTGTAAATGATAACTGTATTTTCCAACATATCGTTCTCCTCAAGGTAATCGAGTACACGACCCACGTTTTCGTCAAGCGACTTAACTGTTTTGGCATAGTCGCGCATATAGCGTTGATACTTCCACTCAGCTAACTCATTCCCTTTCAAATCAGCAGCATAAAACTCCTCAATGATAGGATTGTAATGTTTGTCCCAAGCAGCTCTTTGTGCATCGTTCATTCGAGCATAAGTACCATTAATATATCCACTTGAAAGTCTGGTTTCAACACCTTCTCGCATCATCTTCAGGTCGTTTACTATATCCATATCGTGAGCACTAGCAATTCTCATTTCTTGCTCTGCAGCAGCAATACGTCCTTCATAGTCGTCATAAAAATTACCTGGAAGCTCAAACACTTTATCTTCATAAAGTGCTAAGTGGGTAGTATCGCTCATCCAATTGCGGTGAGC
>CAYTJC010000235.1:0-3665 GCA_964437875.1 uncultured Dysgonomonadaceae bacterium | reverse complement strand
GTTAGGTATTCTACGTTGGTGTGGTTTAGGGTGTTGGGTGGTTTGTTGCTCATTTCTTTTAGGCTTTTATATTGAAAAAGGCAAATGTCGTAATTTTTAGGATAAGGGGCAACGGACTATTGTCTACTATGGGAGTATTAGAAGATACAATACGAGGTTTTAAATGAAAGACAACATAATATAAAAAACACTGGCTAACTAATTAACCTGTGTTTTTGTGTTCTTAAAAACGGTATTTCAAAGATAAAAACACCTACCCCACCGCCAACTTAGCCGCATCTTTCCACATATAGTTGGGCATTGGTTCATGCAAACGCCAATTAATATTCATGGGTTGCGAATCCGATGAATCAATAAAAGTTGCTTCACCAAGGAAAACATACCCCATGGTATTACCAAATTCATCTGTGGGTTTTTCACGAACAAAAAGCATAATTCGCTTTCCTTTTTCTTTGTGTGTTATGTATGAAAGTCCTTTCCCACGATCGGGTCTTGCCGAGTTTTGAGTTTGCCAATGAAACTGTGTTTCTGTTACAGCATAATCATCATACATTGTAGTTGGTGAGAAATTTTCTTCAGATTTTATTAGATTAATAAAAAGCAACTCTGTGTTCAACTCCTCATTAAATGCAACACCCTCTCTACTTGGGAATTTTCTATTAAACGTGCTAAATCCAAAAGCAGCTATTATCTGATCTCTTGTATAGCGAGCATGTACTTTTAAAGGTTGTTTGTATGGTAGATGAATATCAAACTCCTTAAAATCCACTCTATCTATTAGCATCTCCATTAGCTCTATTATCTCATCAACCAAAACCTTGTTTTCGCCAATTGCTCTTATGCTCTCCTCTAAACTATCAAACCCACCAGCTGTTTGCCACACATCATAATGTAGCATCAAAAGCATTTGCTTTTCAGATTCATTAAAATCATCAATTTTAATATCAAATCCTTGCCTTGCAAGCTTTAGTATAAAACTAAAATAACTCATAGAGTTGGTCGAAAGCCACTTATTACTAATAGCCGAAAGAATTTCATTTTCATTTACAGTCTCAAAATCATCAACTTTACCAGCCAACTGACAAAACCTTTTCCATCCTACAGGATTACTTTTTCTATAAATAAATTCGAGAGGAATATTATAGAACTCTATAAAGTTCTTGAGATTAAATGGCAATTTTGCTGAATGTTGAAACTGTTGAATTTTCTGAACTATTATATTTCTATTATAACTTGTGGCACGATTAATGTTTTCTAGTATAGTTTGTTTTGCTTGCTTTTCTAAAATAATGGAACAACCCAATGGCAAGTGCGGAAAATCATCTTCCAACTCTTTCTTTACCGAGGTTGTTGTTTTACCAATTAATGCTCTAAACTTATTTTCGAAATTATATTCTGGTCTAGAATTTCCTACAAAATCCAAAACAGTTAACACTTCTTTATCTTCGGCTAATCGTAAACCCCTACCTAATTGTTGTAGAAATACGGTAAGACTCTCTGTGGGTCTTAAAAATAGCACTGTGTCAATCTCAGGAATATCAACCCCCTCATTAAAGATATCTACTACAAATAAATAATTAATCTCTTTTTTCTGAAACTGGCTCCTTAATTCAACACGCTCATGTCCATTCTCACTGGTTAGATATGCAGCTTTAAATCCGGCAAGCGTAAACTTTTCTGCCATATATTTAGCATGCTCTATTGTAACACAAAAGCCTAGCGCTCTTACATCATGTTTATCTTTTGTGTACTTTTCTAAATTGCCAATAATCTCTCCAACTCTTCTGTCATTCGACGTATATAAATTGGTTAGTTCATTTGCCACATATCGTCCCTTTACCCATGCAACTTGCGATAAATCTATACTATCGGTTATTCCAAAATACTGAAACGGACAAAGCAATTTTCTATTTAACGCTTCGGGCAATCTAATTTCTGCAGCTATTCTGTTGTGAAAATCCTCTTGTATATCACCGCCATCCATTCTTTCGGGTGTGGCAGTAAGACCAAGCAGCACTTTTGGTTTAAAGTAATTAATAACACCTCTATAACTTTTAGCTTTTTGATGATGTGCCTCATCTATAACAATATAGTCAAAGTAATCGGGACTTAATTTCAATATTTCAAGTCTATTTTTAAGCGTTTGAACCGAAGCAAAAACATGTTTATAACTTACGGGTTCAATTCCACCCACCATTAGTTCACCAAAGTTGTTATCTTTAAGCACACCTCTAAAAGTTGCAAGAGATTGCGTTAATATCTCTTTTCTATGTGCCAAAAAGAGCAGCTTAGCAGAGTCGTTATTCTGTTTAAACTGTTTATAATCAAAAGCAGAAACCATTGTTTTTCCTGTACCTGTAGCGGCAACAATCAAGTTTCTATTTCTATTATGAACCGTGCGCTCAACTTCTAGTTTCTCTAATATCTCCTTCTGAAAAGGATATGGTTTTAAATCAAAAAAAGCAGACGCTCCAATATCGAGTGGTGCATTTGTTCCTCTTTGTAGAGAACTTATTAGCTTTTCTCTATGTATTTCATCATCAAACCCTTCAAAGTCATCACTCTCCCAGTATGAATCGAATGTTTTCTGAAATTTATCAATTATATGGCTCACCTCTTTAGTCGTCACCTTCAAATTCCACTCCAATCCATCAGTAAGTGCAGAGCGTGAGAAGTTTGACGAACCTATATAACCAGTATGAAACCCCGTATTTCTATAAAACAGATATGCTTTAGCATGCAACCTTTCATTGCCATTATTATATGATATCTTTACCTCTGTGTTTTTAAGTTTAGAGAGCAACTGAATGGCTTTATAATCCGAAGCGCCCATGTAGGTTGTAGTAATAACCCTAAGTTTACCGCCTCTATCGGTAAACTCCTTTAAGGCCTCTTCAAGAATAATTATCCCTTTAAACTTAATGAAAGAGACTAAGAAATCAATTCTATCAGATGACAATATCTCTTTCTTTAACTCACTATGAAGCGACAAGCCAACATTCCCGCCAGTAAACAATTCACTGTGTGTTAATCGAGTATAGGGTGTTATCTCTTTCAAATGCAAGTCGAGGTTAGAAAAATGAGCATCCACTTTAGAGAAAACAGCCTTCAATATCTTACCCTCTATTTCTATAAGATCATCCTCAAACCCCTCTATTTTCAACTCATCTTTTAGGAACAGAATAATTCTATTAGCAATTTCAATTTGCTCTTCCAACTGATGTTCACCCCTTATTGTAGACAACGCTGCTTTAATAGAATACGCCAAATGCTTCGACAGCAAAGTAGAAGCTTCAGCTTTATCTATCTTACTTTTTTGAATATAAAAATCTTCATGATCTAAATTCGACAACTTATTCTCAACAAGCTGCGTTACCAATGCTTCGTATATTCCTTGTTTCATAATTTCATTACTTCATGCACAATCGGCCAATCCGCCTCAGCCCAATCCAGTGTATCCAGTTCGTGGCGGTCCATCAGCACATAGTGGTGGTGCTCCTTCAGGGTGAGCTCGCCGCTCAAAAAGGTGGCCGTATAGGGTATTAATTCTATGGTAAAGGTTGGGTAGCGGTGCACAGAGGGTTGCAACCTATCCAACAGTTTTATTTCAATGTTCAACTCCTCGCGTATTTCGCGCTGTATGCACTCCATTTCAGTTTCGGCAG
>CAYTJC010000234.1:0-3667 GCA_964437875.1 uncultured Dysgonomonadaceae bacterium | reverse complement strand
TTAGGAGTAGATTATTCCACAAATGTGCCAGAGTTGATGCAGATACTTAAAGAAGTGGCAAAAGCAACCCCTCGTGTGCTGGTAACGCCCGAACCTTTTGTTCGTTTTGCAGACTATGGAGAATCTTCGCTTAGGTTTGGTGTCTATTTTTACACACACGATATCTTTAGGGCTGAGCACATAAAAAGTGTATTGAGAGTAGAGATATTCAAAGAATTGATAACAAGAGGCATCAACATTCCGTTTCCTCATCGTGTAGTACACATTCAGAAAGATGAAAAAAGAGACGCATAACACATATAACTATTAAATAGCTTATTCATAGACAAATAACACAATATCATTTAATTGATTTTACATAAAACCATCTAAATAATAGGAGATATAAACCTAATTTACTACTTTTATAGATTGTTGTGGTTAAAAACACTACTGCAAGTGCTTGTGTAAATCAGCACAATAGCTATTTTTTATAACTTAAAAGGAAACAATGTTATGTCTAAGACAACAGTCTTTAATTCAGACAACAAACCAACTTTAACCGAGAAAGAAAACATAATTAATTTTTTATTCGAAAACCTGCAAGAATATGGTGACCCAGCGTCGGATATTGAAAAAGCGATAAACTATGCACTAAAAGAGACTCCTTCGTTTGGAGGATTTGTTTTGGCATCCTATCTAGATGGTTCTATTGTAGGTGCAGTGGTTATAAACCAAACGGGCATGGTAGATTATATCCCTGAAAACATATTAGTCTATATTGCCATACATCACCAGCACAGAGGAAAAGGAATAGGCAAAAAACTAGTACAAGAAGCCATTGACATTGCAGAAGGAAATATAGCGTTGCATGTTGAGCCAAACAATCCGGCAAAACATTTGTATGAGAAGCTAGGATTTAGCAATAAGTATTTGGAAATGAGATTTAATAAAAAGCAATAATGGCCTACGTTACATTCGATACAGAGAAACTGAAATTAAATTTTGATTATCTAAACAACCTGTTTGCAGAAAACGGCATCCAATGGTCTGTGGTGACCAAGGTGCTAAGCGGCAACAAGAAGCTATTGACAGAACTCTTGAAGCTAGATATCAATCAGGTGTGCGACTCGCGCGTGACCAACCTGAAAATAATAAAGACCATAAAACCCGAAGTAGAAACAATCTACATAAAGCCTCCAGCAAAACGAGCCATACCAGGAGTAGTGAGATATGCCGATATTAGCTTGAACACAGAGCTCGAAACAATAAAGATGCTGTCGGCCGAAGCACAAAGACAAAACAAAACCCACAAGATAATAATCATGCTTGAGTTGGGTGAGTTGCGCGAGGGTGTGAAAGGCGAAGACTTTGTAGATTTCTACGAAAGTGTATTCAATCAGAAAAACATTGAAGTGATTGGGCTGGGTGCAAACCTAAACTGCCTCTATGGAGTGCTACCCAACAGAGACAAGCTGCTCCAACTGAGCTTGTATCAACAAATACTAGAAGCTAAATTCAACAAGGATCTCCCTTATGTGTCAGGAGGATCGTCCGTTACTATTCCGCTTATATTTCAAAAGTTATTGCCCGAGGGAATAAATCACTTTAGGGTGGGCGAAACCCTGTTTCTGGGCACAGATGTGTATAACGATACGCCTCTTGAACAAATGAGCAACAATATATTCATGTTGTACTCCGAGATAATTGAGGTGATAGAGAAACCCATTGTACCCGAAGGTGAAATGGGTACCAACCTAGAAGGTGATACGTTTACTTTTGAGGAAAAAGATATTGGCCAAACTACCGTGAGAGCAATCATTGACATTGGCTTGCTAGATGTGGAGATAAAACATCTTGAGTTTGTGGACAAAGATATAACCATTGCCGGAGCTAGCTCCGATGTGATTGTGATAGATTTGGGTGACAATGAAAAGCAATATAAAGTAGGCGATGTGATTGAGTTTAAGTTAGACTACATGGGCACGCTTCGCATTATCAACTCCAGATATGTTGATAAACGAATTAGAGGAGCGGAAGTATATTAAACACACGCCCCCCTTTTTAAAGCTACATGAGGCAAGAACGAACCAACTTAAACTCCAATAAGTTGGTTTGTTGCATTATATAAGCTTATGTTAAATACTTATACCACCTGCAACAATGCTTGCATAAATATCGTTATGAGTAGATACGAAAGCATCTACTCATTACAATAATTGATATTAGAATGAACCACACTTTAAAAACGAAGCCACAAATAATATTTGCGGGAGAAAATCATGGAGGCCTTGCGGCATTCAAATCTTTACAATCTTCTTTTCAGTATATTGAAGTGCTCTCTGACGATGACGATATTCTGAAAAAAATGCGCCGTAGCGACCGTAGGATCTACTCATTTCAACAAGCTAAAGCACCCCTAGCTGTATGTGCGGCATACAGACCTCTGATTGGGAAAGAGATATTAGACAAAATAACAATCATCAACACCCATCCCTCGCTATTGCCAGAATATAGAGGTGTGCATGCCCTAGCTTGGGCCATGATTAATATGGAGAAAGAGTTGGGCTTTACTATTCACCTGATGAACGAGTATGTGGACGATGGTGATATTCTGGAGCAATTCAGGGTGGAGTATAACAACCAAACAGCGCAAGAAATGCTTGATCTGTTCAATAAATATGTGGTTGAAAACTTAGGGAGAGTAGTGCTCGATTATATGAACAACAAGATTACACCCATCAAGCAAAACAGAGAACATGCAACATGGGTTACAAAAAGAAATTTAACAGACTGCATCGTCGATTTCAATCATAGCCACAAATAGATAGAAGCAATGTTCCGTACCTTAATGCCACCCTATCCCTACCCCATGATTAAACTGAAAGATAAATTATATGAGATAATTAATTATCACTTAGTTGAGCGCAAATACGAAATGCATATCGGGCGGGTAGTGAATATTGAAGACGATGAAGTGTATATTAAAACAAAAGACGGATTACTGATAACTAGCAAACTAAGAGAATATGAAAGCCTAAAGATGTTCCCTGCATCAGAAATATTGAAAAGAGGACAAAGGCTCTACCAAGTTTGCAATAAACGTCTTTAAGATTCATTGAATAAGTAAAACACGCAAAATGGAGTAGTGTCTGCAACATTTAACAGACTAATTCCTTATATTTGCATTCATGAAATCGATCTATAAATCAGAAAGCCTAGAGCTATTCACACCCGACACCTCAGCATTGGACTTACCTTTTGTGGGAGGAATTATTGCCGGATTCCCCTCGCCGGCCGATGATTTTGTGTATGAAAGCATAGACCTCAACAAGTTGATTGTAAAACACCCCGATGCTACATTTTATGCGCGCGTGCGAGGTCAATCGATGATTGGAGACTTTATGGAGGACGATTTGCTAGTAATAGATCGCAGCATGGAGTGGACCGACAACAAAATAGCTCTTTGCTACGTAGAAGACGAATTTACTCTGAAGAGACTGAAGATTGAGAATGGCAAGTGTTTTTTGATTCCCTCCAATGCAGAGTTTCCAGTTATTGAGCTAGACGATGAAAAGGATGTAATAGTATGGGGCATTGTTACCTACTCCATCAAAAAACACTAAAGCCGAGATGTATTCACTGATAGATTGCAACAACTTTTACGCTTCGTGTGAGCGGGTTTTCA
>CAYTJC010000233.1:0-3681 GCA_964437875.1 uncultured Dysgonomonadaceae bacterium | reverse complement strand
GTTTTACCATATCCAATTACAACAACATCACTTAAAATTGAAATATCTTCTTCTAGCTCAACATTTACAGTGCTTCTATTTCCAACTTGAATCTCTTTTGTTGAGTATCCGATGTAAGAAAACACTAAAATATCATTGGTAGAAGAAACAGGTACAACATAGCGCCCATCTACATCAGCTATAGAACCAGTAGATGAGCCTTTCACCATTACAGTAGCTCCAACAAGTGGTTCGCTAGTCCTCTTATCAATTACATAACCACTTATTTCTGTTTTTTGTGCGTTCACATTCAGTGCACATGCACAAATAATCAAAACTAACATTCTTTTTAATATTAGCATTGATTTTTCTTGAGTAAACAATCTGTTCATTTCTTTTAGATTTAATTGATTTAATAAATAGTTTATTCTCTATACTAACTCTTCTTTATAAGGAATGGAGTTCTGAGCTCCCATGCGTGTCACTGAAATTGATGAGCACTTATTTGCTATTCTTACAGCTTCAATCATACTCTTTCCGGTAGCTAAAGCAACCGTCAATGCCCCGCAAAAAGTATCACCTGCAGCAGTAGTATCTACAGCTTTCACTTTTATAGCTGGCACTTCGGTATAGCTATCGCCTTGTTTAACTAATGCACCCATAGAGCCAAGTGTAATAATTACGTTATCTACACCTCTTAAACACAAGCTTTCTGCAGCTTTCTTTGCTGTATCCCAATCAAGTATCTTCACACCCGAAAGAACCTCTGCTTCAATCTCGTTAGGCACAATTAAATATAGCTTCCTTATTAGCTCATCTGATAAAACCTGAGCTGGTGCGGGATTTAAAATAACTTTAACACCCTTTTCATGAGCAATATCAACAACATACTCAACTGTCTTGATAGGAATCTCACATTGCATCAAAATTAGATCTGCATTTTCTATTACATGTAAAGCCTTATCAATATCAGCTTTTAGCAATGAAGCATTTGCACCTGGAGCTACAATAATTGAGTTTTCGCCTTTACTATCAATAGTAATAAATGCAACTCCTGAAAGAGAGACCTCATCAACTGATATATAATCAGTATTTATCTCCTCTTTCTCATAAAGCTCAATCGATTTAGCACCTAAAAAATCAGATCCTACCTTAGAAATAAATGTAACATCACCCCCCATTCTAGCTGCTGCAACAGCTTGATTTGCACCTTTCCCGCCTTGATTCATCATAAAAGACTCCCCTATAACAGTTTCTCCAGGCTTTGGAAACACATTTGTTTTAACTACCATGTCAGTATTACTACTGCCAACTACAACTATTTTTTTATTCATAGAAGATAAATTAAGAGTTTAACTAATTAACTTTTTTACAGAATAACGGTGTACCCACCACACTTTTTACCTTTAACCCCCCCACAATCACTATATATTAATAATTAATCACAAATGTATAAATAAAAATCAATTAGAACAAACGATTGTGCAATTTATTTTGAGATTTCCACAATTAGTTTTTCACACACTATTTAACAATGCGCTCAAAGTAGCTTGTAAACTATCATATGAGGAACCAATTTAAATTTTTTATATTTTAATTTTCTCTTCAACATTATTTATTTTGAAACAAATACTTTTCAACCTATCTTTACACAGAAGATTACACTTAAGTAAAAACATCATGGATTATAAAACTACAATAAGCGATATTGCTAAACAATCTGGTTTCTCGCTAACTACTGTGTCACGTGTTTTAAACAATAAAGGAGACAAATATCGCATAAGCAAGAAAACACAAGAAAAGATTAAAGCAATTGCAAAGGAGTTAAGCTATGTTCCAAATCTTTTTGCTGCTAATCTAAAATCAGGAAGAAGCCACACAGTAGCCTTAATTATTCCCTCACTAAATAATCCTTTTTTCGCAGGAATTGCTAGTAAAGTTAATTCAGAGATACGAAGATTTGGATATACAACCATAATTAGTGATTCTAACGAAGATGAAAAGATAGAGAAAAAAGATTTAAACAACTTAATATCAAGAAATATAGAGGGAATTATTATCGCTCCTTGTGGAGACAAAGTTGACCATCTTAAGAGAATTAACAATTCTGGCATTCCTGTTATTTGTATTGACCGCTATTTTGAAGATGTTGATCTTCCATACGTTTCAACTGACAATTATCTTGGAGCATCTATGGCAACAAAACATCTTATAGATTATGGGCATCAAAATATTGCTTGTATTCAAGGCGTATTAAAATCCACTCCTAATAGACTAAGAGTAAAGGGCTTTACTGAAACTATGGAAGAAGCTGGCCTGTCTAACTACACTGTTGTTGGTGATGATTTCAGCATGCAAAACGGATATATTGAAACAAAAATACTACTTCAATCAAAGGAAAGACCTACAGCAATATTCCTTTTAAGCAACACAATTGCGCTAGGATGTCTAAAGGCTCTTAAGGAAGAAAACATAAAGATTCCTGATGAAATCTCACTTATTACTTTTGATTATAATCCTTTTCAAGATTACCTTGCAACACCTCTTACTTGTATTTCACAACCTACTGATGACATTAGTAAAATTTCCGTGAAGTTTCTTTTCGCAAACATCCAGAAAAATACACATTCTAATCAAAAAATATTATTAAAACCTGAGATTATCTTGAAAGAATCGGTTAGGAACATTATCAATATTGACTAATTAAACTGTCATATAAAACTGTAAGCTTACAAAAACATTCTCATTGCCAGCAATCATCCCATTACTGAGGGTAAAAGTCTGCGCATCCCCATTTCTTTCAATAGCAAGAGGACTAAAATAGTATCCTAAAAGTGAAACAGCGTTAATATTTCCGTACTCAGATTCATTCACAATCTCTAAATAGTAATGCGATACCTCTTTCTTGTTGTCTACATTACCACCACACGATGTAAATAACATCATTACTAACATTAATAAACTCGCTAATTTTTTCATACTTTGTTCCTTTCATAAATTTATTCAACATGGAATTAATTTACAACATTTGCTATAGTTATATAGGTACCGTATTAAAGCTCATAATATCTATTCGGATTTTTGTCCTATAAACAGTTAAGTCTCCTTCGGCAGCTGTAGCAGATCTTTTAAAAACTGTTAACTTGCCATCCTCCTAAATAGCCGTCTGATTGGTTTTATAGCGTACATTCGCACCACTATTTGATCCAAAAATACCTATAGCATCTCCTGATTTCCATTTCACCTCTACTTTTCTATTAGTGGGATTGTCACTCAATGTTGTACTTGTACCTGAGCTCTCCTTAACAATGTGGGCAGAGAGTCTTTCATTTCCTCCATCATGCTTTGGAAAATTATCCTCTTTCATACAATCAAATAAGATAAAAAACAGAAAGAAGAGCGTACTGAAACAGATGTTGGATAGAAAATATCTTGTTTTCATAGTGATATACCTTTAGAGCTAAAGGTAAAAATAAATCACTTTCTCAAAAAATAACAATAAAAAGAGATATTGCACTCTCAAATCGTATAAAAAACTTCTCAAATCGTAAAAATCTTTAGCCATCAGCAGTCAGCATTCTACAGGGCGTTGCGGCTCCAGTTCGCATCTACCATTGGTTCTAGAAATTAGTGACGCGTAATCTGTGGTCTGCTCCCGCACGATTGTATCGTGTGGGGTTTAATTGCCTTTAATACAAACCA
>CAYTJC010000232.1:0-3687 GCA_964437875.1 uncultured Dysgonomonadaceae bacterium | reverse complement strand
CATAGCAGTTTCAGCATCTTTTAGCTGTTGAGCTATCTTTTCTTTTTTGTGAGAGAGCCAGAGTATATAACCAATGACACCACAGATTATAAAACCAATGATTATGCTGAGTCTTATTGTTTTTTTATGAATCCGAATCTTCTCTGAAGCTTTATGGAGTTCTTCCTTATATTGCTCAACGGCTACTTTCATCTCATAGCGATTGATTTCGTTGGATTTTGCAATGCCTGTAGTTTCTTCTTTATGTTGTAGGTAGAGTTTTAAATAATAATAGGCACTATCCTGTTGATTTTTTCGATCATAGATCTCAGCAAGACCATATAACGTATGAATTGCTGAGAATGCATCCTTGTTTGCCTCTGCTAGGCTGCGAGCTTTTTGAAAAAAATAAAGAGCCGAATCATTTTCATTTTTATAAATATATAATGCTCCCATATTAATGAGTGTGTAGGTTTGAGATGTTTTATTGATAATACCTTGTGCTGTTTTGTATGCTTCTAGTGCATACTTCTCTTTTTCTGGTAAAGTTTGCGAAACATAATATAGCGAAGTAAGTAGATCCGTTCTAAAAGAAGGCTCATTTCGTGTTACATCGTCCGTGAGCAGAGAGGTTAGTGTATTTATAGATTCAAGAGGATCCCCAAGATGATATTTACTGACACCTATATTGTGCTGATTTTTTACTTTCTCATTGATGAATTTTTCTTTTTTGAAAATGCTGTCAGCTTGAAGATAGTATTTATATCCTTCTTGATACTCTCCAATTCTTCGCATGATTGAGCCTATGGCAACATAGGTGTTTCCAAGGTTTAATAAATCGTTGGCGGTTTTGAAATAGTTTTCTGTTTTTTTAAACATTCTGAAGGCTTGTGGATATTTATTGTGTTTTGCTAGAAGCATTCCTTTGATGAAAGATATTCGTGCATAATCATAGCTATAGTTGATTGAATCAATGCTACTTAAAGCTTGGCCTACTAACAGTTCTGTTTCCTCAGTGTTTGTTTCAAATTTTAACCAAGCATCCCAGTAGAGAGCACGAGTATAGAGGTTGGCGTTTTTTTTCTTTTCTGCAATCTGATACATTTTAATGACAAGTGGATAAAGTTGCATTCGATCATTGTCTTTGTAGTTTATTTGCTCAAGTTGTCTCCCTAGGGCATCAAAAGAAGTATCAATTCTTTTCCAATTATAAGCATAACTACCAAAGAGTGGCTGATGCAGTAAAAATATTAAGGTGCATATAAGAACGGTGTTTTTCATTTGATAAAGATAGAGAAAAAGCCATTGTACATCATTTGTCTATTCTCTTTTTTTTGACAATTGTGTTGTTTTGCTAACTTTGCCTGTATATGTTTAACAATCTCAAAGTGTTTTTCTTTCTTTGGGAGTAAAATGATTACTTATGAGAAATTTTACTTTTAAAATGTTTTTCTTGACTCTTGCTTTGTTTAGTTTCAACTTTGCAATAGCTCAAATGGGAGCACCTCATACATTGAGAGGTGAGAGTCGTGTCGGAAATGTCTCATTAAATTGGAAAAGTCCGGCAGAGCCAAAAACTATGCAATGGCACAATGATGTGCAGTATAATGGTATGGCTGGTATAAGTTTAAATAATGAACTACCTAGTTTCTATGCAGCGAGTAGGTTTGACAAAAATGACCTTAAGGAGTATAGTGGTTCGGTAATTAATGCAATCTCATTTTGTAATTACAGTGAGGTGTTAGGTGTTACCCTACTAATATATGAAGATGATAAAGTGGTACGCCGACAGAAAGTGAATCTAAAAGATTTAGAGTTGAAGACTATGCAGACTATAGCGTTAGACGAGCCTTATAAGATACATGATGATGTAGAGCTTACAGTCGCAGTCGAATTCCTACATGGAGAGAATCTCACATTTGTTGCTATTATTGATCGAGGGCCTGGTATTGAAGGTAAAGGAGATTTATATTCGTACGATGGAATAAATTGGGAAAATGCACTTAAGGGAAACTTTCTAATTACTGCTCACATAGATATACCTATTAGCGATAAACCAGATGGATATAATGTGTATAGAAACGAAATAAGGATTAATGCAGATCCTGTGAATGAACAGAGTGTGCTCTTTAAGAAAGAGCCTAAGGGAGTGTTTAAATATTCTGTAGCTGCGGTGTATGGGAGTAAAGAAGAGAAATCTTATCCACTATCTTTGACGAATGTTCCAATAGAAGATATGCGTCCGATCGCTGTTGATGTAAGATCAACAGTAGAGGGACTTAATTCAATTGTCACTTGGAAGTCTCCAATTCTTGCAGATGAAAAGCTTACGTGGAGTAATGGGAAACCTGGACAAGCAATGGGTGGAACATCTGGTTCAGTCCGTAAAATATGGGCGGTAAACGCCTATTCAAGTGATGAGATGGTTTCTTATTCAGATCACCAAATTACAGCAGTTAATATAATGTTAAATTCTGCTGTAACAGAAATGTGGCTAGTCATTTTTGAAAATGGGGAAATAGTCTATTCACAAAAGGTTCCAGCAGAAGAGGTGCAAAACCTTGAGACTAATAAATGGTTAAGTTTTTCATTAACTACACCTTATAAAATAGACCCGAGTGTGGATTTAACTTATGGTTATTACGTATTACATGATTCTGGCCTTTATCCAGGAAAGCTAGATAATGGACCTGCTATCTCTGGAGCATGCTATATCTCAACAACTACAGCTAAAGCAGATTTCAATTCAACAGTTCCTAGCTGGACGAATATTGAAAAAACAGGTCAATCGAATTGGATGTTGAGTGCGGATGTTAGTGCTTTAGGTGAAACAAAACCTCCTGTTGTTAAAGATTATACAGTTTTACGAGATGGGAAAGAAGTAAAGACCGGGATAAAAGACCTAACTTTTACAGAGGAGTTGCTCCCAGGTACATATAAATATACTGTGGTTGTGAATTATTCAGATGGCTTCACATCTAATGCTTCTGTCCCCACCTCTACTATTGTAGAACTTCCTGCCGAATATGTACGTCCTACATTTACTGAAACTAAATTTGATGAAGGTAAACTGTCGCTAAAATGGGAAGTGTTTGCTGACTTACCTTCTGAGTTAAAGCACCATGGTGATCCTAAATCAAAATGGGGTATGACTAATGAAGGAAAGGATGTTGATATTTATATCGGGGCAGAGTTTAAAAAAGAAGATCTAGCTCTCTATGCAGATTACGAGATAACTGGAGTCAACCTATTTTTAGCAGAGGAGGTAAAAGAACTAAGAGTGCTTATATATTCAGATAAGAAAACTTTAGCATCAAAGGAAGTAACTTCTATTAAAACTGGAGAGATGATGAATATTAGCTTTGATGAACCCGTTGCAGTGCCGACAGGCCAATCTATAATTGTCGGATACTATGTCTTATTTGCTGATGGTAAGGCTCCTATTGCGGTTGATTCTGGTCCGCGTAAAGAAGGTGGAGATATGTTGGGTTTAGATGGTTCGACCTGGCTTAATTGTAGCAGAATTGACCCTTCCTTTAATTATAACTATGTTGTGGGGGCACAAGTCCGTCTAAAGGGTTCTAAGGAAAATGTAAAGACACTAAGTAAGTCTACTCTTAAGAAAAATGATTTTGCGTATTTAAATACTGTAAATGGAATCTCATTATTGGAATTTAATGCAGTAACGTCTTTTGATGTTGACAGGAT
>CAYTJC010000231.1:0-3703 GCA_964437875.1 uncultured Dysgonomonadaceae bacterium | reverse complement strand
TGTGGAGGACGTATATCCAACAGGTTGTCGGTGCGTACTTCCTTGCCGTCTATTATCATAGGTAGGTCTAGGCCTCCTTTGCGGAGTTCTGCCAGTTTCTCTTTTAGTTCTTTTCTCTCTGCCGATCCCGGTGCATAGGTCTTGATGGGTTCGTTTTTGATTTCAGGTAATTTAAAGATAGCTTTTGTCATTTACTTTTTAGTTTTTATGATACGAATGATTAATTATTTGCTGGTAACAAATTTACAAATTTCTTTTCATAAAAAGATGGAATGGAGGAATCTTCTTTTTATTTGTTGCATCTCATGAACTATTGGCTGTTTGATCTCATAATTCATCTCAATGATCAAGCTAAGTGTTTATTATGATCAAATACTCGCAAGAGCATGTATGTAAAAGGTGCTTTTACTAAACTTCAAGTCAATTGCAGTGTGGAGTTCCAACTATCTTTACTTATTGGAAAGGAAAACATAGTAGAGAGGTGGTTGTTTATTGTTTTTGTACACATCCACCTGATAAGACAGCTGCTGTTCACTCTTTTTAGCCTATTGTACTATGTGTTTTGGTGTTTTACTGAAGTGTCAATACAAAAGTAGCAGTGCGAAGGTCAAAATTATTCTGCATCTATACCATCGGAGGGCTATTTTCACTCTTTTCATTTGCAATGTATATAGAAGTAGCAGTAAGATTGTAGTATTGGCAAGTGATCTATTTCAAAAACAGGGTAAGATTGTCATTTCGCAATAAAATGTATGCTAAAGATCCTATGCAATTGTAGTTATCTCTTACCATCTATACCTTCGCACACATCGCTAGCTATTCATTATGGTTAAGATTACAAGTATTTTATTCCGTAATTTTTCTTATTGTATAGGAAAGTATGTTTTCTATTTCTCTGCTAATCTTATCGGTTAAGAAAGTTGGTTCTTTATTTCTCGAGCTTTCTTAAGTGCTTTGAACGAATGGATTATTACAATACTACTAGTCTTAACCGATAAGAAAATAGGTTTTTTAAATAACTACTCATCTTAATCACAATGAACCCATCGATTCTGTGAAGATGGTCTTCTTCTCTAACTATAATTGCTTTCTTACTGCTACATATGTATTCTTTTGTAATAATTTGTTTGATATACACCTACTTCTAGATACATTTTTTGGAATTAGCTACAATGTACATGTCCGCACGTATAGATTGATTAATGATTGACCCTTTTTCAGCTGCTACTTGTATTGATTTAATATGAATTGTTACTTCTTCAACCTCCGATGAGATACTTTCCTTGTGATTGTTGCAATCTTCTTATGCAGTAGAGAGAATTTACCTGTTTTTCTCCTTGGCGGACTTCAATTTCACATCAAGTAGAGGCAATATACTGAAGTTTCTTGCGTTTTTCATCTCAAATAGCAAAGATAGCCAATGATACTATAGGGGAGCTCTTAAATATTTTTTAGAAAAGTTGTCTTTTCTCTGTGTTAATGTTTATATTTGTGCAACGCAATCATTTGAGTTTTATTAAAGTCTATATCATGATAGAAGTAAAGAGGATACCCCTATCAAAGCTATTCAAAGCAGAAGTGGGGATGTTATTGCAAGGGGTGATACAAATTCTAGAAAAATACGATTACGAAGTACTTCGACTAAAAGATTTCCATGAATTGTTGGTGTTGCAATTAGACAAAGCAAAAGTACTGTTGGAGATTCATGGAGTGCAACCCCTTACCCCCGAATTGACCGATTTGCATAAAAAGCGCTTGAAGTATGCAGCACTTATCAATATGCAATTGAGGTCGTTAGAGAACGTGGAGTGCAAAGAAACCCTCGTCATGGTAAAGCATGCACAATTGCTCTCTAAAAAGTTTTTGGCCTACTTAGGGCAGAAAAGACTAAGAGTAGTAGAATCTCAGATTGGTGTGTTTTTTAGTCATTTAGAACTAGAAGATAATGCAGCAGTTGCAGCAGCCTATGTTGGTTTGGGCTTGCAGCCCTATCTGGATGAAATGGAAAAAACAAACAAACTCTTCATAGAGGTTTACAACCAAAGAGCTCAAGAGCTTAAAGATAGACCCAAAACAAGTGATCGGGCTCTAGAAAAAGAGACTGTGAAATTGATGCTCCAGTTTCTTGACCAGGTCAATTCTTATCAACGTCTTTTCAAAGATATAGACTATTCCCCATTTATATCAGAGCTCAACGAAAAATTGACTGCTTTCTCCAAATTGCTTAAAACCCGCATTGCCACCAATAAACGAAGAGCCCGCAAAAAAGCACTTACTGAGAAACTGGCGGCTGATGCCAAAGATGCTACAGAAGCCAAAACTAAATTGGAAATAGTGATGCAAGCTACAGAAACGGTCGATGCAAAGGAAATGGATGGAGGTGTGGAGCCTGAAGGTGGGGAGGGAGAGGAGAATGTTGGGGCAAATTAATGATGAGAAGGGGGAGGGTGAAGCTAAAGTAAAACACTCTCTTTACTTGAGTTTTTAGAAATTAGAACTTTATAAAAATAGACATCATGAAATTCGGTAAGACAATAAAAATATTCCTCATTGACGGAGATCCTAATGGACGGATGAGCTGTGAGCTATCAAATTGGTCTGGAAAAGCATATAAAATACCCAGAATAAAAATTAAAGACTGTATAGACCGTACTGATCTTACAAGTACTGGCGTTTATCTTTTATTTGGTAAAGATGATGACGGAAAAGATCAAGTTTATATTGGTGAAGCTGAATCAATATTGAAAAGATTAAATCAGCAGTTGACTATAAAGGACTTTTGGAACGAAGCAATTGTTTTTATTAGTAAGGATGAGAATTTAAATAAAGCACACATAAAATATTTGGAAAATCGTCTCCACGAAATTGCAAAGAATGCAAATCGTTATAAGATTGATAATTTTGTAATACCTACACAGTCAGCAATTTCAGAGTCAGACAGAGCAGAGATGGAAGAGTTTATTGAGCATGCCAAATTACTTGTAAATACTCTGGGGCACAAAGTTTTTGAGGAGAAGAGAGAGTTTAAGCCAAAGCAAGTACAACCACTGTTTTATATTAAAGCTGCACGAGGTGCTGATGCTCAAGGTGAGCAAACTTCAGATGGTTTTGTCGTTTTTAGAGGCTCAAAGGCCGCTGGTTCGACTGTAGCTTCAATGACTTCAAGTTTTATAACATTAAGACAAAAACTTATTGACGAAGATATTCTTATTGATAAAAATCTATTCCTTGAATTCTCAGAAGATTATATTTTCAGCAGTCCATCAACGGCTGCGTCAATCGTGTTAGGACGAAATGCAAATGGTTTGACAGAATGGAAGCAAAAAAACACTATGACTTTGAAAGAGTTTGAGTCGAATGATAGTATAGCAAAAGCATAATTCCTGATATAAGCAGTGGAGTATAAATATATTCACAATTGTTGTATCTTTATTGCTCAAGCAAATATAGCTTCACATTATGAAAAAACTAATCTTTGGAATTATACTCACATTCCTGATTTCAGCCTGTAGTTCTCACAAAGGAGACTATTTGGTGAAGTTTTACGAGGGGGCGTTGGATGAAATTGGAGTTCCTTCGGGCTATCTTAATTCAGAGGGAGACACCATTGTCCCTATGGGGAAATACTACTATTGCTATACAGACACCATTCGTGATTTTGGGGTAGTGATGGAGCATGAGACTGGAAAGATACTCGGCATTG